>WGAA01000319.1 GCA_015489285.1 Anaerolineae bacterium
GAGGAGCATGGCGTCGGGGCAGAGGCGCTCCATGTCCCGCACGATGTCCAGCATGGGGGGCAACGTGCGCAGGAAGCGGAAGATGCCCGAGGGCCCGCGCGTGTCCCCCACGCAGACGTCTACCCCGTACTTCTTGGGAATCTCGATGTCGTGCCGCCAGACGCTAGTGTCCCCCGCCAGAATGGTGGTGAGAACCACGTCCGCGCCCTCCAGGGCCTCCTGGCGGTTCAGGGTCGCCTCCACCCGGGCGGGCGCGTCGAACGCGCGCACCAACTTCTCCACCGCGCGACGGGAGAACTCCAGCCGTTCCTCATCGATGTCCATGAGGCTGAACGTCACCCCCCGCAGCCGGGGGAACGTGAGAATGTCGCGCACCAACTCCCGTGTGAACTCGAAACTTCCGGCACCGATGAACGCAATTTTTGAGACCATGTGGTTCGCTCCTAAGGCTCTACGGATATAGCATATGGAGATATTCCGTAATGCGTAATGCGTAAATTTCTATGACGGCCGGTTACGCATCACGTATTACGCATCACGCATCACGTCTCACGTCTTCAACCCCGTCATCGTAATCCCCTCGACGATCCAGCGCTGGACGAACATGAAAAGAATGAGCACCGGCATGATGACGAGCACGGCCGCGGCCATGGTCAAATGATACTTATTCCCCATACGGGTGGAATACCAGGTCAGGATGATGGTCAGGGTGCGCACCTTCTGCTCGGTCAAGACGATGAGCGGCCAGAGGTACGCGTTCCAGTTGAACATGAAGGTGAGCAGGCCGAAGGTCGCCAGGGCCGGACCCATCTGGGGCAGCACGATGCGACGGTAAATCTGAAACTCCCCCGCGCCGTCGACCCGGGCCGCGTCCAGCAGGTCGGTGGGGATGGAGTAGGCGAACTGGCGGAAGAGGAAGATGCCGAAGGGGTCGATGGCCGAGGGGATAATCAACCCCAGCAGGTTGTTGATGAGGTGCAGTCGGGCCAGGATCAGGTAGCCCGGGATCATGGTCAACTGGGAGGGGATCATCATGGTTGCCAGGATGAACCAGAACAGGATGTTCCCTCCCTTGAAGCGGAATTTGGCGAAAATGTAGCCGAAGAGGGAACTGGTGAACAACACCTGGATGACGTTGGAGATGGCGATGATGGCCGAGTTGCGGTAGAAGAGGAGCAGCGGCAGGTTCGGGTCGTGCAGGACCGTGCGGAAGTTGTCCAGGGTGAAGTGCTTGGGGAAAAAGGTGGGCGGGATCTGTCGTATTTCCGCGCCCGTCTTGAACGCGCCCAGGATCATCCAGATGAAGGGCAGGAACGCGATCAGGCTCAACGGCACCAGGATGATATACGCGGGACGAAACCAGCGATACATGATGCGCCGATAACGGATGGATTGAACGGTCATAATTTCTTCCTCAGAACCTTGAGCGTCATGCGTCAGGGGTTGGCGTTATCGGGTTATTTGGCGTTACTGGACAATCTTGAATTTAGGTACGTGATGCGTAATTCGTAATGCGTAATACGTGATTCGTAATCCGCAACTTAAAGACAAAGGTAGCACTGCTAAGCCAATCTTATCTTCAAGTCAACCACATTTTACTCGTTACTCATTACTCGTTACTTACCTTGCCTATCGCGCCAATCCCCAATACAGCGCCATCCCCTGATTAATCGTTAATCGTCAATCGTTACACTCAATACTCCCACTGTGCACGCAGGAAACGGGATTGAATCAGGGAAATGGTCAACGTCATCAAGAAGAGAACGACCGATACGGCTGCGGCCCAGCCCATGCGCTGAAAACGGAACGCGTAGTTGTAAATGTGCAGGAGCAAGACCTGGGTCTGGTACTTGGGCCCCCCGTTCGTCATCACCTGCACCAGGTCGAACACCTGGAACGCGGAAATCATCGTCAGGATGGCCGTCAACTGGATGGTGGGCATGAGCAGGGGCAATGTGATTTTCGTGAACATCTGCCACGAGTTCACCCCGTCGATGCGGGCCGCGTCCTTCAGGTAATCGGGAATGCTCTGCAGCGCGGCGATGAAAATGACCAGGTTGTACCCCATGTCCTGCCACAGGTAGGCGATGATCAGCGCGAACAGGGCCACCGGAATCCCCCAGACCTTCAGGCGGGGGTCCCCCAGCCAGTTGATGACCACCATGTGCCCCATGATTTTGCCCAGGATGGCGTTGAGGAGCCCCCGCTGGGGGTGGTAGATGTAGCCCCACATGATGGCCACGCCCACCGAGGGCGCGAGCACGGGCAGGAAGAACGCGGTGCGGAAGATGGGCCGCATCCGGCGGTGGACCGACTCGATGAGCACGGCCAGGGGCAGGGTGATGGACAGGTTCAGGGGCACGACCAGCGCGGCGAAGAGCAACGTGATCTTCACCCCGATGTGGAACGTGCGCACGTTGAGCGGTGCATCGGGGGAGAAATCGAGCATGGCCCGGAAATGGGCCAGCCCCACGAAGGGATTGTCACCGCCCAAGCCCAGGAACGGTCCCCCGGCCCGCCGGGCACTGTAGCGGAAAAAGGCCAGCGCGAACCCCCACACCAGGGGGAACAGGGTCCAGAACGCCATGTACAGCACCAGGGGGATGACCGTCATGGCGATGAACCGCTTTTGCGCCGCGTTGATGCCGCGAAACTGGAAGCGTCGGCGTAAGGACATGTCCAATCTCCGATCTCTATCGAATCACCGACTCCTCCACGTGACGGCCGGGGCACAGGGCCCCAACCGTCACGTGGACCATCTGCTCCTTGGACTTACTGCTGCAAACTCTCCTGCACCGCCTGCTCGATGTTCTGCAGCGTCTCCTCCATGGTCTGGTTCCCCTGGAGGAAGCTCAGGATCTCGGGATACGTGACCTCATACCAGACGTAATCCCGGTCGGGGAACGCGCCCTCGTACTTGCCGTAGGGCAGGATCTCCAGGAAGGGCTCGAAGTAGGGGAACTCGCCCACCAGTTTCTCCTTGGCGGCCCCTTCCGCGTTGGCCCGCATCGCGGGCAGCGTGCCCGTCGCCAGGTTCCACTGCAGCGCGTTGTCCGCGTTCATGGTCACGAACTTGACGAAATCCCAGGCCGCGTCCTTCACCTTGCTGTGGGCGGACACGGTCAGGCCCCAGCCGGAGGCCGCCGCGAACACGGGCGCATCCCCCTCGTAGGGCAACTTCACGTACTTGGTGACCTTGACCACATCGGGGTAATCGGGGCCGTATTCGGGAATGACCCAGGGGCCCACGACCGCGATGCCGACCATGCCCTCGAAGTAGGCGTCGCCCACCCAGTTCTCCTCATCGTTGAACAGGACGGGGTCGACCACCTTCTCGTCCACGAAGCGCTTCATCAGGGCCAGGGCCTTCTTGCCCTCGGGCGTGTTCACCTTGAAGGTGTGGTCCTGGAGGTACTGGCCGCCGTACTGGAGGATGAGCGAGTAGAACATGGAGGAGATGCCGTCCGCGTGGGTGAACATGAAGCCGGCGCGGGTCATGGCGCCATCCTCGATGACCGTCAACTTCTTGGCGTCGGCGATAAGGTCGTCCCACGTCTTCCAGCCCTGCTTGTAATTGGTGGCACCCACCTCGTCGGCCAGTTTCGTGTTCACCATGGCCGCGCCGTACTCGATGTTGAACTCCTGGGGCACGCCGTAGAGTTTGCCGTCGCAGATGTAGCCACCGATGGGCGGTGCGAAGAACATCTCTTTGGCTTTGTCCACGGTCAACATGTCGGCCGGGACCTCGGCCAGGTTGCCGCCCTTCGCGTAACTGCAGACCCAGGAGCCGAACATCTGCAGCACGTCGGCCTCGGTGCCCGCAGGAAGCGCGGTCTGGAGGGTCTGGATGTACGTGTCGTAGTCGAAGGTCTCGAACTTGATCTCCACGTTGGGGTGTTCGGCCATGTACGCCTTGGCCAGTTCGTGATACGCGTTGTTGAAGGACTCGTTCTGGTGGGTCCAGACACGCAGGGTGACCTTCTCGGCCGGCGCCTGAGTCGGCTTCTCCTTGGCCTTGGTGGGAGTGGGCATCTCCTTCGCCTTGGTCGGCGCCGGAGTGGGCATCTCTTTGGCCTTAGTGGGAGCCGGGGTCGGCGCGGCCTTGGTCGGGGCCGGCGTGGCCTTACCACCGCACGCGGCCAGCACGACCAGCGCGGTCAACAAGAGAAGCACCACGTACACATAACTTCGTTTGAACATGACCATCCTCCTTCCTCTCGTGTTTTGCCTTTAACGGTTTAAACCTCGGACGATACATCATCCCCTCCCCTCGGCAGAATGAGCCGAGGGGTCCAGAGCCTTGACCACGGCGCTGAGGTGCCGCGGGTGATCGGGGTCGAGCCCCCGGGCCACAGCCCGGTAGTACGCCATCAACTGCAAGGGAGGCAGGTAGAGGACGCCCTGCAATACCTCGGGAAGGCCCGAGCGGAAGGCCACGGTGGCCTCCTCGTCGGCCAGGGAGAAGACCCGCGCGCCCAGGTCGACCATCTCATCCAGGACCGCCTGCTCGTGCTCCCGATTGCGGCGGGAGAGGAGCCCGACCAACGTCGTGCGCTCGTCCACCATGCTCATGGGACCGTGGCGGAACTCGAGGAAGTGGAAGGGCTCGCTGACGGAAAGGCTCATCTCCTTCATCTTCAGACTGGCCTCCGCGGCCAGGCCGTAGAGGACGCCGCTGCCGAGGAAGAAGAACCGTTCCGTGGTCGGACGTTCTCCTTCGGCCCGGGCCCGGTCGTGAACCTCCTCGATGAGGCGCTGGCCCACGTGGGGCAACCGGGCCAGGGAGGCGACCATGTCGTCACGTCGGGCCGCGAGCAGGGCCAGGCCCACCGTTGCCACGTACATGGCCGCGAAGGAGCGGGTCTGGACCACGCTCTCCTCCTGCCCCTTCTCCAGAACAACGGCGTAATCCGCGGCCGAAGCCAGCGGCCGGTCCCCCCGGGTCGTTATCGCGATGACCGGTCCCTGGGTGCGTTCCCGGAAGGCCTCCACCGCGCGCAACGTCTCCGCGGTGGCACCCGAGCGACTGACGGCCACGAGAAGCGGGCGTCCGTCGTGGAGGACCGTGTCCCCGTTGAGGACCAGTTCACTGCCGGGGACCCCCCGGGCGGGACGGCCGGTGAGGGCCTGGAAGAGGGCGGCCGCGGCCAGGGAAAGGTAGTACGTGGAACCGCAGCCGGTGAAGACGACGTAGTCCCGGGAGCCATCGAGAAAGGGGTACAACGCCTCGGGATGGCCGACCGTCTTCTCGATGGCCTCCTGCCAGGCCTCGGGTTGTGTCACGATCTCCTGTAACGTCGCGCTCATGTACGCTGCTCCTTGAAAAGGGTGATATGCGTCACGCCAGGATGACCTGGACGCCTCGTTCCTCCAGGGCCTGCACGAACTCCGCGTCTGCTGCCGTGTCGGTCACGAGCACATCGACCACGTGGAGGGGGGCCAGGAACGCGGAGGCGATAACCCCCAATTTGGTGTGGTCGGCAACGATGATGACCTGTCGGCCCACGCGCAGGATGGCCCGATCGGTCAACGTTTCCGGCAGATAATCGTTCGTCAACCCGTCGAGGGTGATGCCCCGGGTACCGATGATGACCTTTTCGGCTCGGACTTCGGCCAGGGCCTGTTCGGTAATGTGGCCGATGAAGGAAAGCTCACTGGGGCGCAACATGCCTCCCAAACTGATGAGGGTGACGTCGGGTTGCTGGGCGAAAAGGTTGATGACGGGGAGGGAATTGGTGATGACGGTGAGGTTCTTGCGCTCCTGGAGATGTTTGGCGACCTCGAGGACGGTGGTTCCGGAGCCGAGGAAGACGCTCTCCCCGTCCTGCACCAGGGCGGCCGCAGCCCGCCCGATGCGGGCTTTGGCTTCGGCCTGCTCGCGAGCCCGCACGAGCAAGGGGGGTTCCGGGGGGGCCGGTTGGCTCAGGATGGCCCCGCCGCGCACCCGTTGCACCTTACCCTGGTGGGCCAGAGCTTCCAGATCCCGTCGGGCCGTGGCCTCGCTGACACCGAAGGCCTCGCAGATATCGGCCACGGTGATACGGCGCCGCTGCTGCAACACGTGGAGGATAGCCTGCTGTCGCTCCACGTTGGAGAGACCGCCCACGGGCTGCAAGGAACTTGCCATCACAATCCCCCTTCCTCGGGTCGCCGCTACGCTCACATACGAGCAAGAACGATCAAAAGCGATCATATTCAGCCCGGGAAATTTGTCAAATTCGAAGATGGGGGGATAACGAGTAACGAGTCACGAGCAACCGGCCGGCGCGGAAACTGTTTTGGCGTGACGGTGAGGCGTCTGGCGGGAAGACAACGATTAACGATTGACGATTAACGATTAAAAGAATGGCATGAAGACGAGGGTGACCCAGCAGAGCCAACGTTAGTAACGAGTAACGGAGTAACGAGTAACCGGATGGCGTGGATACAAGATTGGCCCTACGGCGCCACCCCTCCTGCCCAAATTACGCATTACGCATCACGGATTTCACGGATTACGCAAGATGCGCTTGCAGTGCCGACTTTCTCATCAGCGCCTGACGCATGACGGATGACAACCGACGACCGACCAACGACGAACGAAAGGATGGAGCGGAGACAAGATTGGCCCAGCCGCACCATCCTGGCCCTACGTTACGCATCACGCATTACGCCCCCAAGCGGAGGCACCCTAGACTTCCGAAGTTTGCGAAACTTCGGAAGTCTAGACCGGGGCCCCCTTTAGGCCGCTTCCAGCGGCCTTTGCTCCACGTAGCACGGGGTCTTCAGCCCCGTGCGGAGACGGCGTGAAGCCAAGATCGTCCCTACAGCGCCAACGTTCTTACCGGCACCTGACGCATGACGTGTGACGAATGAGGAGTTACGCATCACGGATTACGCATCACGTCGCCGGAGCCAAGATGTGCTAACAGCGCCGACTTTCTCACCGGCACCTGACGCATGACGTGTGACCCCTGACGCCTACCGTATCCCGCCTCCCATTGCCCACCCGCCCCTCTCCGGGTATACTTCCTTA
>WGAA01000320.1 GCA_015489285.1 Anaerolineae bacterium
AGTCGGCCAGCTGGGAGATGTGGACAAGACCCTCGATGCCGGGCAGGATCTCCACGAACGCGCCGTAGGGCTCCACCCGGACGACCCGCCCGGTGAAGATCTCGCCCACCTGGGCCTCCTTCGTCAGCGTCTCGATCTCCCGGATGGCCGACTCGGCATCCTGCTTGTTGTGGGAGGCGATGTAGACCGTCCCGTCCTCGTCGATGTCGATCTTCACGTCGTACTCATCCTGCATCTTGCGGATGACCTTACCGCCGGGGCCGATGATGCGCCCGATCTTCAGCGGGTCGATCTTGATGATCTCGATGCGCGGCGCGTAAGGGGAGAGCTCCGGCCGCGGCTCGGGAATGACTTCCAGCATCCGCTCCAGGATGTAAAGCCGCGCGTCCCGGGCCTGATCCAGGGCCTGGCGCAGGATCTCGTAGGAGAGCCCCGCGATCTTGATGTCCATCTGCAAGGCCGTAATGCCCTCACGCGTCCCCGCGACCTTGAAATCCATGTCCCCCAGCATGTCCTCCATCCCCTGGATGTCCGTGAGGATGGCGTAGCGCCCACTTTCGGGGTCGGTGATGAGCCCCATCGCAATGCCCGCAACCGGGGCCTTGATGGGGACCCCCGCGTCCATGAGGGAGAGGGTGCTGCCGCACACGGAGGCCATCGAGGTGGAGCCGTTGGAGGCCAGCACCTCGGAGACGAGGCGGATGGTGTAGGGGAACTCTTCCTGGGGCGGGATGACGGGCTCCAAGGCCCGCTCGGCCAGGGCCCCATGTCCGATCTCCCGGCGCTTGGGCCCCCGCATCGGTCGGACTTCACCCGTGGAGTAGGGCGGGAAGTTGTAGTGGTGGATGTACCGCTTCGTCTCCTCGGGGAACAGGGTGTCCAGCTCCTGGGCCTCCCGGGGCGTTCCCAGGGTGGCGATGGTCAGAACCTGGGTTTCCCCTCGCTGGAAGAGGCCGGAACCGTGGGTGCGGGGCAGGATGCCCACCTGGATCTTCAAGGGACGGATGGTGGTGTAATCCCGCCCGTCGGGTCGGACCCCCTCCTCGAGGATCATCTTGCGGGTGAGCTTCTTCAGCACGCTTTCGTAGGCGCTCTTGATGAGGGAGGGGGAGAGGGTTTCGCCCCGCTCCTCGGCCTCCCGCGTGAGGGTTTCCACGACTTCCTTGCGGATGGCGTCCAGCGCGTCGGACCGTTCCTTCTTGGGCAGGAAGCGGTGAAGCACCTCGTTGATCTTCTCCCCCGCCAGGTCGTGGACGGCTTGCTTGAGCTCCTCGGGGACGAGGAAGAGGGGGGGCTCCATTTTCTCCTTGCCGATTTCCTCCCGCATCTGCTTTTGCAGCTGGATGAGGGGTTGCATGGCTTCATGGGCCAGCTTCAGGGCCTCGATCATCATGTCCTCGGGGACCTGGTCGGCCCCGCTTTCGACCATGATGATGGCCTCCTCGGTTCCGGCCACGCGCAAGTCCAGGGTACTGCGCTCCAGCTCCGATGCGGTGGGGTTGACGACGAACTCGCCGTCGACGTAGCCGATGCGCACCGCGCCGATGGGGCCACCCCAGGGGATATCGGAGATGGTCAGCGCGGCCGAAGCCCCGATGATCGCGGGGATGTCCAGCAAATTCTCCTCGTCGGAGCTGAGGGAGGTGATGACGATCTGCACGTCGTTGCGGAATCCCTCGGGGAAGAGGGGACGCAACGGGCGGTCGACCAGACGGGCCAGCAGGATCGCTCCCTCCCCGGGACGTCCCTCGCGGCGGAACCAGGATCCGGGGATGCGGCCGGCCGCGTACAAGCGTTCCTCGTACTCGACGCTTAAGGGGAAGAAATCTATGTCCTCACGGGGTTCCTTGCTTGCCGTGGCGGTGGCGAGGATCATGCTATCGCCGACGCGCACCGTCACAGAACCGTTTGCCAGGAAGGCCAGGTGGCCTGTTTCGATGATGAATTCCTTTCCCGCGACGTCTACTGTGTACCGTTTATACTCCGTGTTCATTGTAACCTTTTCCTCCAAACCTCTAATTTGGGATCTTTCCCGTGCGAAACTCGGAAAGATCGGGCCTTGCTTTCAGGTCCTTTCGTAGCAAGGCCAAAGTGTGTGTTTCCCTTCGCGTTTCATCCTTAAGAGGATACGTTCATCAATCCGTTATAGTTTGTCGAGGCACCAAAGCGAGGCCCGTCGGGGTGTCCCTGCCGAAAAAAAGCTATGGGCCACCTGGATTTCGGTGGCCCATAGTGCCCCTACCGACGTAAACCGAGACGTTCGATGAGTGACCGATACCGCTGGCGGTCGGTGCGCTCCAGGTAGCGGAGGAGCTTCCGACGCCGTCCAACGAGCTTGAGCAGACCACGCCGAGAGTGTTCGTCCTTCTTGTGGACCTTCAAATGTTCGGTCAAGTGGTTGATGCGCCAGGTCAGGAGCGCGACCTGAACCTCCGGGGATCCGGTATCCCCCTCGTGGATGGCAAACTGTTCGATGATCTCTCGCTTCTTCTCCGGTGTCAGTCCCATGGTATTCCTGTCCTTTCCTTGTCCTCCACCGCCCGCGGTGCCGCCGGAATACCGAAGCGCGCATCCCAGAGCGGGGAAGAGATTTGTGCTTCTTCCGTCGACATGTGCGTAGGATGTAGAATAACCTCTACATTATACACCGTCCGGCGGGATTGCAAAATCGCAGCCTCGGTTCAGACTTCCGAAATCTGCGAGACTTCGGAAGTCTGGCCAGGGCTCTCCCTACCATGCCAGCCCATTACTCGTTACGCCCAGGCTTACTCCCCCTGGAGGAGCTGGGCCCAGGTGGGAGCCTCACCGTAGGAGCGGCGTTCCTCCCGCAGCCGACGGGATTCTTCCAGCCGTTGCTGACGCAGGAGGTGAAGCCCCCGCACGAAGACGAAGAGGAGGATCGCCAAAATGGCCAGCTCGACCAGGAGGGCAAGGAAGTGCTCCAGGCTCGCCTGGTTGACGATCCGCGTCCCCTCCGCGGTGATGATGAGTATGCGCCGCACGACGGAGATGAGCCCCACAATGAGGAAGGGCTCACTGGACAGACGCCGCTGTCCAATGGAGATCTTCACCATCTGGAGGATCTCCGCCAGCATGGAGATGAGGAGCAGTTTGTCCAACACCTCCAGCACATCCAGGGCACCCCGCCCCCATATCCAGGGGAGAATGTAGTAGGCCCAGATCTCCCCCAACGCGGCAAACGCGGCCACCACCAGGGTGATGCCTATCCCCACATAAATGGGCAACTCCACGCGGGTCCACAGCACCCCCAGCCGCCGCCATCCCACAGGACCCTTCCCTTGCATGGGCGCCTCCTTGCACACACCGTTCCCCGTATCCTCCCCGAATCCGGGGCCCCAACCTCACGACATCCTTCGTCGCTCCACCCACACCACCGGAGGAGCCCCCGGCAGTGCGGACGTCTCCTTCTCCTCCTTGTGGATGATGTAAATTCGCACGGGTGGGCTCTCGCTCTCGTTCCCCGCCTTATCGATGGCCTTCACCGTGATCAGGTGCGTCTCCGTGTACCCGTGCGTGTCCGAGATGACCATCATGCCCCCGTCCCACTCCTGAATGAGCCGCACCGTGCCGTCGGGCAACGTCTCCTTCGTCACCTGGGTGACCGTGTACACCTCCTGAGTGACCGTCCCGTCGGGCAGGGTGATGGGCCGGGTCGCGGTGATGGGCGCCATGTCCTCCACGGGGATCGTGTCGGACATGGTGATGGTCCACTTCTGGTTGAAGGGAGGCACCGTGCTCTCCGCGAACTTCTTGCCGTCCAGGTAGAACTCCGCGCGGGCCATCGCCCACTCCTCTTCGATATCCGGCTGGATGGTCACCCACTCATCGTCCTCCATGACGTAGATCGCGCCGTCCGGCGGCTGGACGATGGTCACCTTGGGCGGCGTGTTGTCCACCGTGACCTGCGTCTCCGCGGTGCGCACGCTGCCATCGTGGCCGAAGACGCTCAGGCGCAAGGTGTACAGCCCCTCGGGAAGCCCGCGGGTATCCCAGTATTCCAGGACATTGTGGTCCACCTGGTTCCCGTGGTCCGGCCCGATCCGAGTCCATTGGGAGGGACTGAGCCCGGGACCGAACTCCAGGCGGTAGTGGCTGAAATTCCCGCCCCGTGCGTTCCCCCAAATCTCCACCACATCCCGCACGTAGGAGAAGGGCCGCGGCCGAATGATGGCGACCTCCGCGTTGAACTGGGTGGGGCCGTACTCGTCATCGTACTCCTTGGGCGGCTGCGGGATGTGATTCTCCTTGATCCAATCGTTGGCCTCGGGGGGCAGGATCATGTAAATCCGTCGTTCCCGCAACTCGGGGGGCGTGTACGGCGTGGCCAGCTTCCCGTTCACCTTGTTAATCTCGAAAGCCCGCCACACGTTGTCGTACTCCGTGGGCTCATGCCCCTCCAGGAAAATATCCGTGATGACCTTGTGGACCTCGCGGCACTCGGGCGTGGGCAGGAGGCCGCTCGGCCAGCACACCTCCAGATCCACGATCCCGGGAGGACGGTAGAACTCCACGGGGGGCAAATGCTTGTGGGCCACGGCCATGACATCGTGGAAAATCGGGGCCGCGCCGATAGCCCCCGACACGTGGTTCATGGGCTCATTATCCGCGTTCCCCACCCACACCCCCGTCACGATCTGGGGCGTGTACCCAATGGTCCACGCGTCCCGGAAATCGTTGCTCGTCCCCGTCTTCGCGGCCACCGGGCGGTCGTCCAGGACCAAATACTTGGCAAAGCGGCCGAACGCGGGCGGTCGCGGCCGGGGATCGGAGAGGACGTTGTTCATCATGTACGCCAGTTGGGGGGAGAGAACCTCCTGAGACTCGGGTTTCTCGTACTGGTAGAGGATGTTCCCATCGCTGTCCCGCACCTGGAGAATGGCCACCGGGTCCAGGGTACGGTATCCGGGCCGTTGCTTCTCCGGGGGAACGGGCTCCCCCACCATACGGCCGTTGTTGGCGAAGACGCTGAACGCGTAAGCCATGTCCAGCAACTTCACCTCCCCCCCGCCCAGGGTCAGGGAGAGGCCGTAATAATCCCGGTTCAACGTCGTAATCCCCAAGCGGTGGGCCATATCGACCACGTTCTTCACCCCCACCTGAGCCAGCGTCCACACGGCCGGGATGTTGTGCGAGCGCTGCAACGCCTCCCGCATCGTCTCCGGCCCGTGGTAGCGGCGGTCGTAGTTCTCGGGCACGTAAATGCCCGCCTGGGGATCGGGGAAGACCTGACGCACATCCAGGACCATGTGGGCCGGGTAGTACTTGCCCGTGCTGAACGCGGTCAAATAGGTGAAGGGCTTGAAGCTGGAGCCGGGCTGGCGTTCGGCCACGGCCATGTTCACTTCCCCATCGATATCCTCGTTGTAGAAATCCACACTGCCCACCATGGCCAGGATCTCCCCCGTGTTCGCCCGGAGGACGACCACGGCCGCGTTGTGCGCGTTCCGGTCGATCTTCGGGTCCTCCTCCAGCGCCCGGATGTGCTCTCGGGCGATGCGTTCCGCCTCCTTCTGCAGATCGTAATCCAGCGTCGTGTAGACGACGACGCCCTTGCGCCAGATGTAGAAGGGGTCCTCGGGCGTGTTGAAGCGGTCCTCCAGTTGCTTCAACACGTAAAGGGCAAAGTGGGGCGCGTCGGAAACGTTGTACCGCTCCGCGATGGAATCCCGCAGGTTCAACTCCTCCGCGTACGCGCGTCGGGCCTCCTCCGGCGTGATATACCCCGCCTCCACCATCGCCTGGAGAACCTTCCACTGGCGGCGTTTGGCGATCTCCATATCATAGAATGGATTCAACAGAGGGGACTGGGGGATATGGGCCAGCATGGCCGCCTCGGCCAGGGTGAGATCCTTCGCGTGTTTGTTGAAATAGACCCGGGCCGCGGCCTCGATGCCGTAAGCATTGCTCCCGTAATAGTTGGAATTCAAGTACCACTCAAGGATCTTGTTCTTGGGATAGCGCCGGGTCACCTCCAGCGCCAGGATGACCTCTTTGATCTTCCGGGTATAGGAGCGTTTGATGCGCTCCTCGTAATCGAAGACCATGTTCTTGATCAACTGCTGGGTGATGGAAGACCCACCCTGGATGGGGCCGCCCCGCAGGTTGGACACAAAGGCCCGGATGATCCCCCGCACGTTCACCCCCGGGTTGTCGTAAAAACTCCGGTCCTCCAGGGCAATGGTGGCCTTGATGACCCAGGGAGAGATCTCCTCCAGGGGCACATACGTCCGGTCCCCCCGGAAGGGGCGGGGGTCGATGGCCTCGTAAAGGAGGTGCTTGCCCGTCCGGTCGTAAATTTTGACCGTCTGGAATTCCTCCTGAACGCTCTCGATGACGCTGGGGTCGGGGAGTTGGCGGGCGAAGTACATGTAGATGCCGGCGACGGCACCGGCCGTCGCGGTCACCACCGCGGTGGTGGAGAGGAGGACGACGATGAGGAGCACGGCGACCAGTCGGGCCAACCACGTGCCCACCGACGGGGGACGTTGGGCCAACCGGCGACGACGTCGCTTGCGGATGACATGATATGTGGCGTTCATTACAACCCCATCCTCTTGCCGGACAATCTCTGTGTAATATTACGCCTTCCCGGGGCAGGGGACAAACCGGCCCGGAAGGGACAACGGGTGAAACACACACATGGGTACGCAGAAAGCCGGGCAGAGGATTGGGGAGACAAAGAGGGGGGAAGGGAGAGCGGTGAGGGCGACCATGTGTGCACAATGAAAGCCGCGACGGGCGAACGATGCACACGCTCTCCCCATCTAGATTTCACGACAGCGCCCGCTGCCGGAAATCTCCACAACCGACCGGGCTTTCCCCACCGTCGCTTCGAGCGCCCTTACCCGAAGAAGGAGAGCGAGAGGGAGAAGAGACTCACCATTGCCGACCCTATGGTGAAGATACCTCCCAGGACCCACTCCCCATCTTTCTCATCCTTCCCTCGGGATACGGCAACCAAGGTAAGGAAGAGGAACACGGTGGCGACGCCCGCCCAATACACGCCGAACAGCAATAAGAAAGCCCTCAATGTCGAGGACATGACTCCGCCCTCCTTTCCGTCCCCGAAGGGACACCAGGACGGGGGACGTGCCCCGCCCTCACTACATATAACACACAACGGGCGGAAACAGATACCGGGTTCGACGCACGATAACGGTTGAAACCCGGGGGGATTGGTGACTGCAGGTTTGTGGGCCCCACCGATCGCCAATCCCCCGGTCTACCTATATAGTAGATCCAACCTCTGGGAAAATGCTTGACCTCCATGTCCGTCCAAAAGTCAAGTTCCTGACATGAAGGAGAGCGTTCGGAAACTCGCGTTGCCCCCTCCAGACTTCCGAAATCTGCGAGATTTCGGAAGTCTGGAGCGCCCCCGGTAACGTCATTCGTCACACGTCATGCGTCAGGCGCCGGTGAGGACGTCGGCACGGCAGGTGCGGCTTGGGTTGATGACGTGATGCGTGATAACGTGATGCGTAATGCGTGATGCGTAACTTAAAGACGAGTTGGCTCTACGGCGATAACCCTGTGTCCGCGCCTTGCGCACGGGGCTAAAACCTCCGTGCTACATCGAAGCAAAGGCCGCTGGAAGCGGCCTAAGTAGAGCGCCCTACCCAGACTTCCGAAGTCTGCGAGACTTCGGAAGTCTTGATGGGCCCCGGTCCGCTAAGGTTCGCACGGCGCTGAACCGCCGTGCTCATTAAAGCAAAGCCCTCCGGGCTTTCCCGGGTGAGGCCGTAGGCCTTCGCTGGGATGAGCCGGGCGGTTTAGCGCCCGGCGTTACTGGGCCATCCTTTCGTTCGTCGTTGGTCGGTCGTCGGTCGTTATCCGTCACTCGTCATCCGTCATCCGTCAGGCGCCGGAGAGGACGTCGGCACTGCAGGCGCACCTTGGCGTGATGACGTGATACGTGATGCGTAATGCGTAACCTGGAGAGAGGCTTGGCTTTGTGGCGATGATCTTGTCTCTACGCCAACCGATTACTCGTTACTCCGTTACTTGTTACTCACAAGGATCAGGAGGAAAGCAAGTGGGGCAACCAGTCCAGGAGGGGAAAGAGGGTGGGTTCGGGGATGACCCGGGATGCGGCCCGGGCCACCTCTTCGTGCTGGGGGGAAACGGCAACGCTGACGCGGGCACGCCGGAACATGGGAATATCCCCCCGGCTGTCCCCCACGGCCAGGGTCTCCTCGGGGGGGATGCCCAGCTCCTCCTGCAACGCGGCGACGACGGTCCCCTTCCCGTCGTAGGGGCAGAGGGCACGCACCCGACCGTCAACGACCCATTCCCGACCGTTGAACTCGAAGCCGATCTCATTGCCGATGGCAATGGGGATGCCCAAGTCCTCGGCGACCATGCGCGCGTGGAGGCGCAAGCCCGAGCTGACAATGGCTACGGTGACCCCCGCGTCCTGAAGGGCCCGCACGACCTCACGCGCGCCCGGCAGGTAGGGGTTCTGACGAAAGAGGGATTGGAGGAACTCGCGGGAGAGCCCCTTCCACAGGCTCACATCCCGCCGCAACCACTCCTCATACGGGATCCGGCCGCTGATGCCCAGGGGGGTAATGGCCTGAGAGGCGGCCAGCGTCCCCACCCGTTCGTGGACGAAGGTGTAGGGATCGCGGGCCGCCTTCAACGTCCCATCCAGATCGAAGATGGCCAGCCGGATACCGCGCTTACTTGGCATACTCCGTTGCCCGCATCTCCCGGATGACCGTGATCTTGATCTGCCCGGGGTATTCCATGTTGTCCTCGACCTTCTGCGCGATCTCCCGGGAGAGCTCGATGACACCCAGGTCGTCGATCTCCTCGGGCTTGACGATGATGCGGACCTCTCGCCCCGCCTGGATGGCGTAGGCTTCCTCCACGCCGGGGAAGGATTTGGCGATCTCCTCGAGCGCGGTCACCCGTTTGATGTAGGATTCCAGGGACTCGCGGCGGGCCCCCGGTCGGGCCCCGGAGATGGCGTCCGCGGTGGCCACGATGATGGCCTCCAGACTCTTGGGCTCCTCCTCCCCGTGGTGGCTGGCGATGCAGTTCACCACCTTTTCCGGCACGCCACAGCGCCGCGCGATCTCCGCGCCTACCAGGGCATGGGGGCCCTCCATCTCGTGGCTGACCGCCTTGCCGATGTCGTGGAGCAGGCCGCCCAGCTTGGCCGTGTACACGTCCGCGCCCAGTTCCGCGGCCAGGAGCGCGGAGAGGTGGGCCACTTCGATGGCGTGGGCCCACTGGTTCTGCCCGTAGGAGGTGCGGAACTTGAGCCGACCCAGCAGGCGGACGAGATCGGGGTGGAGGTTGGCCACCCCCGTCTCCAGCATGGCCTCCTCGCCGGCCTTGATGATGATCTCCTCCACCTCCGTGCGGGCCTTCTCCACCTCCTTCTCGATGCGCGCGGGGTGGATGCGCCCGTCCTGGACGAGCTTGGTCAGCGCGCGGCGTGCGATCTCCCGGCGTACCGGGTCGTAGGAGGAGATGGTGATGGCCTCGGGCGTGTCGTCGACGATGATGTCCACCCCCGTCGCGTTCTCGATGGCGCGAATGTTCCGCCCCTGCCGGCCGATGATGCGCCCCTTCATGTCGTCGCTGGGCAGGGGCACGGAGGTCACCGTGGTCTCGGCCACGTGCTCCGACGCGAGGCGCTCGATGGCCAGGGTGATGATCTCCCGGGCCCGGTCCTTGGCCTCCCGCTTCGCCTCCTCCTCGATCTCCCGGATGAGGCGGGCCATATCCTCCCGGGCCTCCTGCTCCACCAGGCGCAGGAGCTCCTCCCGGGCCTCCTCGGTGGTCATACCGGCCACCCGTTCCAGTTCGGCCCGGCGTTCCTCCTCCAGGGTGGAAAGTTCCTGGAACCGCTTTTCCAGCTCGGCTTCCCGCTGGGTGATGACCCGTTCCCGGCGTTCCAGCTGCTCCAGGCGCCGTTCCATGTGCTCCTGGCGGCGCTGGAGGCGCTCCTCCTGGCGTTCGATATCCCGCCGTCGCTGCTGGATCTCCCGTTCCACCTCCCGTCGGAGCTCGAGGGCCTCGTGTTTGGCCTCGAGGACGATGCGTTTGGCTTCCCCTTCGGCCTCTTGCAGGAGGCGCTGTTTCTCCTTACGGGCTTCCTCCGCGGTGGCCTGCAAACGGCTCTCCGCGATCTTCTTGCCGGCGATGTAGCCGATAACGATGGCAACGAGGGCCAGCACGGCCAGGATGACCATCGGCAATATATGTCCTGGTCCCATAGTCAACTCCTCTTGTCTCTCCAGCCGAGGGGGATTGCCCCCGGCGGTGGTGTCCGGCCGTTCCCCCGATGGGGAACCCGATGGGGAACGAGCCCGTCCTCTTCGTCAAGGGTACGTGTCGGGTGTCGATTTGGCTTGGTTTTGCAGCTCCTCCCAAACGGTGGTGACGACGTCCTGGATGATGTCGTAGGAAAAGCCCCGGCGGGCCAGAAATTGGCCGGCCTTGCGGCGAAAGGTCTCTTCGTCCAGGTGCTGCCAGCGGCGGGCTCGGGCCCGCAAGGCCTTGAGGGCGCTCGCGGTGGGGTCCACGTCGGCCAGCACCCGGTCGACGACGTCCGCGGGGACGCCCTTTTGAAAGAGTTCGTAGCGCAGGGCGTGAGGGCCCCGCGGGCGGAAACGTTCCCGGTTCTCCACCCAGTAGCGGGCAAAGGCCTCATCGTCCACGTATTCCAGTTCCTGCAACCGGGCCAGCACCCGGTCGATGGTCCCGGCGTCGAAGCCCCGGCGCCGCAGCCGTTGCCGGAGCTCCGCGATGCTGCGGGGCCGCACGGCCAGCAACCGGATGGCCGCGTCCAGGGCACGGTAGTACGCGTCCTGCGCTTTGAGCGCGTCGATGTCCGCGTCCTCCAGCCATTGCCCCTGTTTCAGGTGAAGAGCCACGTCCAGGGCCAGACTGAAGGCGAATTCTCCGTCCAGGTATACGTTGACCCGCTGCTTGTTCTTCTTTTGAATTTCCAGTGCGCTGATGCGCCCTCCCATGATGCGGCCGTCCTCTGGCGCTCCGGTGGCCTAAAAACGAAGGCCGGAAGCCTTTGCGGCCTCCGGCCTGATGATCGCGGTCCGGCGGTCGGATGGAAGGTCCGACCGCGGGCAACAGAATAGCACCCTAACCTGTTCAGGTAGGTCGTTTCGGCACCCTGTATTAAGTTTGGGATGAGACGTCCGCTCGTCCTGTGTACACGATGTCGTCAACCCGACAGGCGTAATAGGGAACGCTCACGGCCGACGACGGCCGCGAGGGTTCGCCTCCTATTTCCCCATGTCCTTGCCTCCCGCCCCGCCGGGACACGGGACGGGTCCGGTGCCGTACCCATTCACCCGATCTCGTTGTGACGAGGGGTGTTATTCTGCTTCCGCTTCCACTTCCGGGATCAGGCCGTAGGCCTTGCGAATGCGGTCTTCTATCTCTGCTGTAAGTTCCGGGTGGGCTTTGAGGAAGGCTTTTGCCGCCTCCCGCCCCTGGGCCATCCGCTCATCCTGGTACAGGTAGTACGATCCTCGCTTCTCGATGATTCCGGTCATCACACCCAGGTCCAGGATATCCCCTTCGCGGCTGATGCCCTCGTTGAACATGATGTCGAATTCGGCAATGCGGAAGGGCGGGGCGACCTTGTTCTTCTTCACGGTCACCCGAACGCGGTTGCCGATGACTTCGCCCCCCCGTTTGATGCTCTGGATGCGACGCACGTCCAGGCGCACGGAAGCGTAGAATTTCAGGGCCATGCCGCCCGTCGTCGTCTCGGGGTTGCCGAACATAATGCCGATCTTCTGGCGCAACTGGTTGGTGAAGATCATGGCGGTATTGGAGGCCTTGATGGCCCCGGCCAACTTGCGCAAGGCCTGGCTCATGAGCCGGGCCTGCAAGCCCACATGGCTATCGCCCATCTCCCCTTCGATCTCGGCGCGGGGAACCAGCGCGGCCACGGAGTCGACGACAACGACGTCGACCGCGCCGGAGCGGACCAGGGCCTCCGCGATCTCCAGGGCCTGTTCCCCCGTATCGGGCTGAGACACGTAGAGGTTGTCCACGTCCACGCCGATGCGTTGGGCGTAAAAGGGGTCCAACGCGTGCTCTGTGTCGATGAACGCGGCAATGCCGCCGCGCTTTTGGGCTTCCGCAATGATGTGGAGACAGATGGTCGTCTTCCCCGAAGATTCCGGTCCGTAGATCTCGGTAATACGCCCTCGCGGGATCCCTCCTACCCCTAACGCGATGTCCAGACTGAGCGAACCTGTGGGTATGACGTCAACACGCTGGGCCGTATCGCCCAGGCGCATAATAGCCCCTTCTCCAAAGCGCTTCCGCAACGCGGTTATCGTCGTCTCTAGAGCCTTTTCTCGTCCGTTACTCTTTGCCATCTCCTCAACTCCTCTCGCCCGGGTGTTCCGGGACACACCGATTACACGTCTTCACGCAGCCAGTGTACCAGATTCCCGGGAATCTGGCAAAAGGCGGAGGGCCGGGCTTTTCGGGGAGAGGGGACATCAGGGCTGGAAGAAGCAGGCAAGGCCCCGCGCGATCCCCAGGGCCGGCAGGTGCACCCGACGGGTGAGCAGATCCCGGTCTCCGCCCAGGTAGCCCGCTTCGATGATGGCCGCGGGGGTGGAGGGGTCGAGGAGGGAAAACGCGTGGTAGAAGCGCATGTCGTCGGTCACGAGGGCCTCGTCCACGGGGAGGCCGGTCGTCACCCAGTAGTTGTAGCGCAAACAGCGGACGAGGCGGTCGTCCCGCTGAGGGTGGGGGGAACGGGCCCAGCGGGCGATCTTGAAGCCGCTGCGGGAGATACAGGAATCGGAATGGATGGAGAGGAAGGCGTCCGCGCGGAGTCCCCGTAACCGGGGGTCGTATTCCTTGAGAAGGAGGGGATGAGCGCCCGCGTCGCGCAGGATCTGGGCCGTGGTCTGAGTCAAACGTCGGTTGACGCGGACTTCGCTGAGGCCGTCATCACACACGGCCCCCGGGTCGAACCCCCAGTGGCCACTGAGGAGCGCGATCTCCCGCCCGCGCAGCGCGGCCTGTTCCTCCGCGGAAAGGGGCGGGGGCGTGGGCACGCCCCCCTGTGTCGCCGGACGCAGGTGGTAGCCTACATATATAAGGAAGACGACCACGAGGAGGAGGACGAACCGCCTGGGAAATCGCCACCTCCACGGGGTCCACAGGCCCATGAGAATCCCCTACACGGCGACGCGGGTGCACTCCCGCACGAAGGCACGGAAGAGGTCTTCCTGCGCGCGACGGGATTCCCCGGCGAATTCGTGCAGCCGCTCGGGGTGCCACTGGACGCCGATGACCCAACGGTGTTCCTGGCTTTCCACCCCCTCGATGAGGGGCAAGTCCCCAACGAGGAAGGCGGAGGCTTTCAGCCGGGGGGCGAGTTCTTGAGGGCTCAGTCCCTGGTGGTGATGGGAGTTGACGACGATCTGCTCCCGCCGGCCCAGAGCCTCCCAGAGGCGGGTGTTGGGCTCGACGCGCACGAGGTGATGGATGACCTCTTCCTTGCTGGGACTTTTGTGTCCGTCGATGTGCTGGATGAGTTTGCCCCCCATGAGGACGTTGAGCACCTGGAAGCCACGACAGATGGCCAGAACGGGCATGTCCCGCTCCAGGGCGATCTCCAGGAGGCGGAATTCCATGGCGTCCCGCCCTTCGTGGATGGATTGGACGTTGGTGCCGTCGATGGTCTCGCCGTAGTGGCGGGGGTGGACGTCGCCACCGCCGCCGAGGACGAATCCATCGAGTTGGGCGAGGCGGTGCGGGTCGAAGGTGCAAGTGTCGGGGTGAAGGATGACGACCTCGGCTCCCGCCTGTTCGATGGCCTGCCGGTAGTAACGAAGCTTTTCCGGGTTCTTTTCGGGATCGTACAGGGTGGTCAGGCCTACACGCGGACGGTTCATGGTCCTCCTTAGCCTCCTCCTTTCCTAGCTGTCGGATGCCGTTTCGAAGAGGGGTCCCATCCCGGAGGGGGATTCCTCCTCCCGGGGCCAGGGGATCCCCAGGTGATCGTAAGCACTCCGGGTGGCCACACGCCCCCGCGGGGTGCGTTCCAGAAATCCCAGTTGAAGCAGGTAAGGCTCGACCACGTCCATGATGGTGTCGGCCTCCTCGCTGATGGAGGCGGCAATGGTCTCCAACCCTACCGGCCCCCCGCCGAACTTCTCGATGATGGTGCGCAACACCCGGCGGTCCAGATCGTCCAGGCCCAGGGGGTCCACGTCCAGGAGGGAGAGGGCCTGCTCCGCGACCGCGGCGTCGATGGTCCCGCCCGCCCGCACCTGGGCGTAATCCCGCACGCGGCGCAGGAGGCGCAGGGCGACACGCGGGGTGCCCCGGGAGCGCCGCGCGATGGTCCGGGCCCCCTCGGGGGTGATCTCCACCCGCAGGAGGCGGGCCGCCCGTTCGACGATGGCCTGCATGGCCTCCACGTCGTAGAAGTCGAGGCGGAAGACGGCCCCGAAGCGGGCCCGCAAGGGAGCGGTGACGAGGGCCAGGCGGGTGGTGGCGCCGATGACGGTGAAGCGGGGGAGTTTGAGGCGTATGGAGCGGGCGCTGGGCCCCTTCCCGACGACGATGTCCAGCGCAAAGTCCTCCATGGCCGGGTAGAGGATTTCTTCCACGGCCCGCCCCAACCGGTGAATTTCGTCGATGAAGAGGATGTCCCCTTTGCGCAGGTTGGTCAGGATGGCGGCCAGGTCCCCGGCCCGTTCGATGGCGGGCCCGGCCGTCACCTTGAGGTTGACCCCCATCTCACGCGCCAGGACGTGGGCCAGGGTCGTTTTGCCGAGGCCGGGTGGGCCGTAGAAGAGGACGTGGTCCAGGGCTTCGCCCCGGGCGCGCGCGGCCTCCACCAGGATGCGCAGGTTTTCCTTCAAGCGATCCTGGCCGATGATGTCGTCCAGCGTTTGGGGACGTAGGGCCGCGTCGAGCGGCACATCTTCCGCACGTTCCTGCGGAGCGACAATCCGATCTTCGTTCAAAGGCTATCCGTGCACCGAATCAAATTTTGGACCTGGTCCAGCCCCCCGAAACTTCGGTCCAGACTTCCGAAATCTCGCAGATTTCGGAAGTCTAAAGCGCCCCGGCCTACCGACGTGATGCGTAACGTCATTCGTCACTCGTCATGCGTCAGGCGCCGGGAGAGAGTCGGCGCGTTGGGATGGAGCTCGGCGGCATATTCGTAATCCGTAATTCGTGATGCGTAACTTAGAACCGGGTTGGCGCGGTAGGGTCAACCTTGTCCTCGCGCCGACCCTTTAATCGTTAATTGTCAATCGTTAATCGTTGTCTTTCCACGCCATCCGGTTACTCGTTACTCGTCACTCGTTAGAAAGGCATCTCCTCGTCGATGAATTCGCTTCCCTCGCCCGCGGGAGGGGGTGTGGCCCCGCGATCGCCACGCCCGCCGAGAAAGCGGACTTTGCGGGCGGTGAGCTCCAAGGTGGCCCGAGGGTTTCCCTGATTGTCCAGCCAGGCCGAGGCGTCGATTTCCCCCTCGACCAGGACCAGGCGGCCTTTGCTCAGGTATTGATTGCACAGTTCGGCCAGACGACGCCACGCGGTCACCCGAAACCACGTGGTCTTTTCCCGTTGCTCGCCGTTACTGTCCGTCCAGCGCCGGTTGACCGCGACGCTGAAAGACGTTACAGGTACTCCCGACGGAGTGAAGCGCATCTCCGGATCCGATCCTAAGTTCCCGACAATGACGACTTGCTGGTACATCGCTTTACCTCCCTCATAAACTCTCGGCCCCCTCGTGCAGATCCCCCGCGCTTAGAGTTCACCCGCACACGCAGGCACAGCCGTTAGCCCGTTCTAACGCTTGACCGGAGATTTTAACCCCCATCGCGTCCTCACGAGACCGAACTCCATCACGTATTAACGGGAGTCCTCGGATCGGGCGACCGGGGTGTAGTGTACATCGAAAGGGCACTTGGGTGCAAGTGAAGGAAGGAGGGGTTAAGTATCGGGGTTCCGAACTCCGCCCCCTCCGGACCTTGGGAACAGCGTTTGACGCCTGTAGCGATCTCCCCTATAATGAAGTCGTTCTACACGAAAGCCACCAAGAACCGAGCCTGTGGAGGAAGAATCATGGCCGAGAAGTTCACCGAATCCGGACAGAAGCCCCTTTTCGATGTGCCCCCGGAGGAGCCCAAACCTACCGAACCGGTCGTCAGTACCCCCCTCACCGAGGCCATGACCTTGAACGCGGCCCTGCCCGCGTTTGAAACATACATGCGCCAACGGAACTTCGCGCTCAACACCCGCAAAGCCTTCCTGGGCGACCTGCGCCTCCTCATCAAATACCTGGGCGGCGACCGCCTCGTCAGCACCATCACCGTGGAAGACCTGGAAGGGTTCCTCAACTGGCTCTACAAACGCCAGGATCCGCCGCCCAAGCCCAAAACCATGGCCCGACGCATCACTACCCTCAAAGTCTTCTTCGGCTTCCTGGCAGAACAAAAACTCATCGCCCAGGACCCTGCCGCGTCCATACCCCAGATCCGCGCCAAAACGCCCCTCCCCCGCATCCTCCACGACGATGAAGTGGACCGTCTGCTGGAGGCCGCGCAAAAACGCCTCTGGGGCCGCCACCCCGACCCGCGGCCTTACCTGCTCATCAGCCTCGTACTCTACACCGGCGTCAAAAAGGGCGAACTGGTCAACGTCAAACTGGAACACATCGACCGCTCCAACCCCCGGCGCCCCGTTCTGGAGATCCGCTACGACAACCCCCGGATGCGGCACAAGGAACGGAACATCGCCTTCCCCGCCTCCCTCCTGCCCGTCCTCGACCAGTACTTAGAGATCTACAAGCCCAAAGAACGCCTCTTCGAGTGGACCCCGCGCAACCTGGAATACGTCCTGGCCGACATCGCGGAAGAGGCGGGGATCAAGGGAGGCGTCTCCTTCGAAATGCTCCGCTGGACGTGCGCGGTCCGGGATTATCGCCGGGGGATGCCCGAGGAACAACTGCGCCAGAAGCTCGGTCTCTCCCCCATTACCTGGCGGGAAACCTACGAAAAGATCCGGAAACTCGCCTCCCCGGGATTGTAAGCATGACCCGGCTCTTGCTCTTCGACATCGACGGCGTCCTCGTCGACGTCCGGCCTTCGTACCACCAGGTCATTCGGCGCACCGTCCCCACGTACCTCAGGGACGTGCTGGGACTGCCCGCGGATGAGACGCTCATCGGGGACGAGCACGTGGCCGCGATGAAGCGGATGGGGGGATTCAACAACGATTGGAACAGCGTCGCGGCCATGCTCTACACCATCGTCGCCCACCTTCCCCCCGTGCCGCCTCCCCCAAGGCCGGGGCTCGAGGCCCTGAAGGAGAGTGTCACCCGCGCCCTCCAGGGCGTGGACGTCCGTGCCCGCCTGCAGGAGGGGGCCCGACACATTCTGGAGATGGAGGCACGCGTGCGCCGCGCGGGCGGCGGCCTGGACAGCGTGCGGGCTCTCGTCGGCCCCAGGAACGCCCACCTCGTCCTTTACGGTCCCTGGGACCCGAAGACGAATCCGGTCATGCGCATCTACCAGGAGCTCTACCTGGGCGCTCCCCTTTTCACCCGAGTCTACGGCCTTGAGCCGCGCTTCAACCCCGGCCCCGGGCTCATCGATGCGGAGGTGCCCATCATCTCCCCCCGCACCCTGGAGACCCTGGCCCGACGCTACCCCCTGGGACTGGTCACCGGACGCCCCCGGTTGGAAGCCGAATACGCGCTGAAACGGCTGAACTTGTGGGACTACTTCCGTGTCCTCGTCAGCCACGACGACGTCCTGGAGGAGATGGCGCGGCGGGGGACCCGTGAATTCCTGGGCAAACCCCACCCGTGGCCCCTCGAGGCCGCGGCCCGGGCCCTGGACCCCGAAGGTAGGGCTGCGGTGGACTTCGTGGGGGATACGGTAGACGACATGCGTGCGGCCGTGGCCCTGCGTGCCCAACGCCCCACCCGGGCCATCGGGTGCACCTACGTCCACGCGGACCCCCGGGCGGCCGCCGAGCACCTCCGGGCGGCCGGCGCGGACATCATCATCACCCATCCGGATGAACTGGAAGACAACGATTAACGATTGACGATTAACGATTAAAAGAGCCGGCGCGAGGACAAGGTTGACCCTACGTTACGCATCACGGGTAACGAGTAACGGAGTAACGAGTAACTGGATGGCGTGGA
>WGAA01000321.1 GCA_015489285.1 Anaerolineae bacterium
AGAACGATTTCGACCCCTACCGCCAGACGGCCAGTCGCATCCGTGCTTTCGAGGCCATCGGCCACAATGCCACCAAGGTGGAACTCCTCATCCTGGGAGGAACCTGGTCCGCCTATCCCCGCACCTACCGGGAATGGTTCGTCAAGCGCTGTTTCGACGCCATGAACGGGGAGGATGCGGACAGCCTGGAAGAGGCCCAACGGCGGAACGAACGCGCAACGCACCGAAACGTGGGGTTGGTCGTGGAAACCCGCCCCGACCTGGTCACCCCGCGCGAGATCGAACACATGCGTCGCCTCGGGGTCACCAAAGTCCAACTGGGGGTCCAAAGCCTGGACGACCGCATTCTGGCCCTGAACAAACGGGGACATACGGTGGAGGACACGCGGCGGGCCATTCGCCTTCTGCGGGGGGCCGGCTTCAAGATCGTCGTCCACTGGATGGCCAACCTCTACGGCGCAACTCCTGAATCGGATTACGAGGACTTCCAACGCCTGTGGACGGACCCGGCCATCCGCCCCGATGAGCTCAAGATCTACCCCACATCCCTCCTGGAAAACACAGAGTTGTACCGCTTGTGGCAGGAGGGGCGCTATACCCCCTACCCGGAAGAGGTCCTCATCGACCTCATCGCCCGCTGCAAGACCCACGTGCCGCCCTACTGCCGCATCAACCGCATTTTCCGCGACATCCCCACCCCCCACATTGTGGCGGGGAACAAGAAGACGAACTTGCGCCAACTGGTGCACCGCTATATGGCCGAACACGGCATGACCTGCCGTTGCATCCGCTGTCGGGAGGTGCGACATCGCGCGCTGGACCGGACGGCCGTGCACATGGCCGTGTACCCCTACGAAACGGACATCTCCCGGGAATACTTCCTCCATTACGTCACCGAGGACGACCGCATTGCCGGATTCCTGCGCCTCTCCCTGCCCCGAAGCCCCGAAGTCGTCCCGCTGGAGGAGATAAAGCACGCGGCCATGATCCGGGAAGTCCACGTGTACGGTCCGGCCCTGCCCCTGGGGGAGGATAGCCGGGGTGAGGCCCAACACCGGGGATTGGGACGCTCCCTCGTCGAACGGGCGGTGGAGATGGCCCGTGACGCGGGGTTCGACGAGATTGCCGTCATCGCGGCCGTGGGCACGCGCGAGTATTACCGACGCCTGGGCTTCCACCTGCGGGAAACCTACATGGTCCGGCCCCTGCGCTCTTCGTCCCCATCGTCGTCGTAGAAGGGCCACTGCGGATTTCCAAGAGATCGGCGCGTGGTCGGATGAAATTCGGCGTCGGGTACGTGATACGTGATGCGTAACGTCACGCGTCATCCGTCATGCGTCAGGCGCCGGTGAGAACGTCGGCACTGCAGGCGCATCTTGACGTGATGACGTGATTCGTGATGCGTAACTTGAAGACAAGCTCGGCTCTGTGGCGATAACCTTGTATCCGCGCCAACCAAGTTACTCGTTACTCCGTTACTCGTTACTGACGTTGCACCGGCAGGCCGACTTTGTCCTTGTGCTAACCTTTTTAATCGTCAATCGTTAATCGTTAATCGTTGTCTTCCCACGCCAACCCATTACTCGTTACTCCGTTACTCGTTACTCGTGATGCGTAATTTGGGCGAGTGGGTTGGCGCTGTCGAGCCGACCGTGTGCGCGCCAGCCGATTACTCGTCACTCGTTACTCTCTAACTCGTTACAGGAGGACGGCCGTTTGCTGTTGTAAGCCGTATCGCGCATAATATGTAGATGCCAAAAGCCCGGACGCTGTAGGGATGGATCGAGAACATTTACGGGTGCGGATGCGTAATTAAGCAAGGAATATGAAGCCAAGAGGTTGAAGATGAATTACGAGGCAGGAAACCCAATCGTCGTACAGAGCGATAAGACAGTCCTTCTGGAAGTCAATAACCCCCTATACGCGGAGGCACGGGACTTCCTGGCCCGTTTCGCGGAGCTGGATAAGAGTCCCGAGTACGTGCACACGTACCGCATCACCCCCCTTTCCCTGTGGAACGCGGCCGCGGCCGGTATGACCGCGGAGGAGATCATCGCCGGCTTGGACCGCCTGGCTAAGTACCCCGTGCCGGACAACGTGCGCGTGGATATCGTCGACGCCATCTCCCGCTACGGGCGCCTCAAACTCGTGCGCGGGGAGGACGGTCGTTCCCTCCTCCTGGTCAGCGATGACCCGGTGCTCATCGTCGAGGTCTCCCGTCACAAGCGGATGAAGCCGTACATCCTGCGCCGGGTGGACCCCCTGACGCTGGAGGTGGATCCATCCCGCCGCGGACACATCAAGCAGGCGCTGGTGCGCATCGGCTACCCGGCAGAGGACCTGGCCGGGTACGTGGAGGGCACTCCCCTGGAGATCCACCTACGGGATGTCACCCTGGAGGGGAAGCCCTTCCGCCTGCGCCACTACCAGGAGGAGGCCATCAACGTCTTCTGGGCCGGGGGAAGTGCCCGCGGTGGTTCCGGCGTCATCGTCATGCCCTGTGGCGCGGGCAAGACCATCGTGGGCATGGGGGTCATGGAGAAAGTCCAGGCCAACACCCTTATCCTGGCCACCAGCATCGTCGCCGCCCGCCAGTGGAAGCGGGAACTCGTGGACAAGACGACCCTGCGGGAGGACCAGATCGGCGAGTACAGCGGACAGAAAAAGGAGATCCGGCCGGTCACCATCGCCACCTATCAGGTTCTGACCACGCGCAAGCGGGGGACCAAGGGGAAGGGATTGCCCCTGGAGGAGGAGTTCCCCCACTTCGCCATCTTCAACGAGAACGACTGGGGGCTCATCATCTACGACGAAGTGCACCTGCTCCCCGCCCCCGTGTTCCGCATCACCGCGGAAATCCAGGCCCGCCGCCGCCTGGGGCTGACGGCTACGCTGGTGCGCGAGGACGGCCTGGAGAGCGACGTCTTCTCCCTCATCGGCCCCAAGAAGTACGACGTCCCCTGGAAGGACCTGGAACGGGAGGGGTGGATTGCCCCGGCCGTCTGCTACGAAATCCGCACGCAAATGCCCGACGACTGGCGCATGTTGTACGCCACGGCCGAACGCCGGGAGAAGTACCGCATCGCAGCCACCAATCCCGTGAAGATGCGCGTCCTGGACTACCTGGTGGAGCACCACAAGGGGGACCGGGTGCTCATCATCGGCATGTACCTGGACCAGCTGGAAAAGGTGGCCACCCTGTTCAACGCGCCCCTCATCACGGGCAAGACCAAGGTGCGGGAGCGGGAGAAACTGTTCGAGCAGTTCCGCCGGGGGGAGATCTCCCTGCTGGTCCTTTCCAAGGTGGGTAACTTCTCCATCGACCTGCCCGAGGCCAACGTGGCCATTCAGATCTCGGGCACGTTCGGCTCCCGGCAGGAGGAGGCGCAACGCCTGGGGCGCATCCTGCGTCCCAAGAGCGACGGCAGCCAGGCCTACTTCTACACCATCGTCACCCGCGATACCGTAGACCAGCAGTACAGTGCCAACCGGCAGCTCTTCCTCACCGAACAGGGGTACGAGTATCACATCCTCTACGATGAGGAGCTCCCCGAGGCGCTGACCCAAAAGTAAAACGAAGAGGGCAAGGAATTGTGCAACTAGAGGAAATCGTCCGCAAACAAGAAGCCGAGGTGCCCGCGGTCCTTCCGTTGGAGAAATACAAGCCCCTCTTTTCCGAGTCCGAATGGACCGAGGGGGAGAAGCTGGCGAAATCGTTGACCAAATCCAAGAAGAAGCCGGCCGCCCGCCTGGCCCGCTGGCTTCTCCTGAATCTGGATTGGATTTACACCCAGGTGATCCTGGACCGGGAGGGGCGTGTCCAGTGGATGAGGTGCACGTGTGGCGCTCCGGCCCACTGTAAGCACGAAGCGGCCCTCCTTCACCTGTGGGTCACCAACCCAAATCGCTTCGCGGTCCTGCAATCCCCTCGCCTGACGGCCAGCCTCTTCTACACCTACCGCAACGAGCCCCCCCACGAGAAACGACCGCCCTATCCTTCGATAGAAGAGATTATCGAGCCCCTTGCCGGAATCCTGGAAGAGGACTTTCGCCTCCCCGAGTTACGGGCCATGGCCAAAACGTGGGGACTCAAACACAAGGCCCGCAAGAAGACGGAGCTGGCGCTCCTCATTGCCAGGACGATGTTCAGCGAGCAGATCATGGCCCCGGTCATCGAGCGCCTTTCTCCGGCCGCGAAGGTCGCCTTTTTGCTCCACGTAGCCATCGATAAGAGCGTTGCCCAGAGGATCTGGGGGGACGAGCAAACGGTGGTGGATCACGTCATCTCCCAGATTTACGCCTTTTTCGTCCCGGATGTGCCTTACGAGAGCGCCTGGGATGAGATCCTCGAGATGAACTTGCACCCGTACACCCAGAGCTTGCTCGCCGCGTGGCGCGTGGTCCCCTGGCTCTCCAAGGTCCTCCAATTGCCCTTGCGCCCGACCTCTCCGCCGAGCCATCCCCGCCCTTCCCGTTCCCCCTGGGAACTGGTGTACGACCTGTACGAGTTCCTGGAAGAGGTGGGGAACAAGGGATACACGATGACGCCCCTGGATGTGCCCCAAACCATCGACAAAGACCTGGTGATGAGACATCCCGACCTGTGGCACCCGGAGTGGGCCGTCCTGCCCTCGCGGCTCCTCATCTACCCCATGTTTTTCCACGCCCTACGCCTTACCCCCACCTCCCAGAAGAGGCTGACACGACGTCGTGGCTTCAGTGAGGAGGGAGGCCGACTCGTTTTTCTCCTGAGTAACGACCTGGGATTAATCTCCATCGAGCAGAACACCCTGGTCCTGAGCAAAAAACACTGGGGCTCCTTTGTCGTACTGCCCCGTCTCATCCAGATGAAGCTGGTGTTCGAAAGTGCCTTCTGGAACCTGGCCCGGATGGCCCTGGACAGACTGCAGGCGGAGCGGGGTTACCGCTTTGTCTCCCCGATAAGAAGGTGGACGTGGGCTTTCGGGAGCTTCAACCTCAGTTTTTGGCTACAAGCGGTCATGGCGGTGCTGAGCGGTCTCCTCGCCTTTGCACCGGAAGGGGAATGGCTCCCCTGGGAGGAGGTGGAACGCATCATCGCGCCCTTCCAAACCGAGGAAATGGCCAAGCAGTTTCGGTTGACCTTTGCCGTGGACCCGATCCAGGAGTGGCCCGAGGTCCTGAAAGCCTGGTGGCATGAGTTCTTCCGCCTGTTGCCCTACACCGGCCTGGTAGAGCTGGCCACCGAGGGCAGAAAGATCACCCACGTGCGCTTCCTCCACCTGCACAACGCCCTTCTCTTCTTGCGGGATGTCCCCTTCCCGGTGCCGGACACACATACATTGTCACCCGCCGAAGTGAAGGTGCGGACAAGGGACGGCGACCTGATCATCCATCTGCCCCCTACGGCCCCGGAACCCCTTATGTCCCTCCTGACATCGTGGGGTGGGAAGGTGTCCTGGCACTCGGGGCATCTGTCCGTCCTCTTTTCCCCGGCGCAAATCAGTAAGCTGGTGCACAGTGGGCAGACCGCGGCGGACGCGGCCGCGGCGTGGGAGAAGGTCAGCGGCTTTCCCATGCCCAAGCCCATCCTCTCCTTCTGGGAGATGTTCGAGAAAAACCGGGGACAAGCCCTCATCTACCCCCAAGTCCTTATCCTCCGCTTCCAGGATCCGGTCATCCGTCGCCACATCGAGCTGGCACTGCCCGAGATCCGCCCCTACATCCTGGGACAGCTGGACGAACGCACGCTGATCTTGCACCGGGACGCGGCCAAAAGCGTCCGCTCGGCGTTAGAGAGGGCCGGGTACCCTCCCAAGTGGATTGATCTGGAGGACGTACGGTGAAATACGCGTGGTCTTTGTCTCAGCTTTTGAACCAATTGAGTTCGGATATACAGGAACATTGGCGTCCCCACTATGAGGGAGAGCGCAAGAGGAAGAGGTGGTCGTCCTCGATGATCGCCCGCGTGCTGACGAAGAGTGATTCCCTGAAGCGGCGATGGGAGTCCCTGAAAGCCGAGGAGAAGGCCGTGTGGGGGCTGATCGACCACTCTTATGGCATCACGTCCCTGCAGCGCCTGGGGCGCATGGTGATCCTTTTGGGCAAGGGGGAGGAAAAGGACGGCCGGGTGATTCTCGAAGGGGGGCGTTCCCTGGAGGAGGTGGTGAACGCCCTTTACGATGCCGCCCTCCTCGCGCCCTTTCTGCCCCGGTGGCATCTCATGAATTACAAGATATATGGGTATCTCTGGATAATCGCCGCGGAGTACCACCAGTACCTTGCCACCGCCGGCCGCAAGGCCTTGCAGGATTGGCTCGGCTACCCACTGCCGTCGGACCGGGTGGAGGCGGGGTCGCCGTACCACTTCCAGCGGGATATGCTGTTCCTCTGGGGGTCGGCCTGGCGTTCCCCCCTGCGCGTGCTGCGGGACGGTCACCTGGGCACCCGGGATGTGCGTCGGATAGCCAAGGACATGGCGGGCATCGAGGACGCGGAGGGGCTCAAGGAACAGGATCTGCCTTACTTCAAGGTGGTGCACGACATGCTGACCACCCTGAAGTTGGTCTCGGAGACGATGGAGTCCTATACGGCCCTGTTGGATTCCGAAGGACATGTGCCCGCGTTCTGGCATAAAAGCCTCCCCGA
>WGAA01000322.1 GCA_015489285.1 Anaerolineae bacterium
CGAACTCGAAACGGTCCACCAGCTCGCCGGGGAGGAACTCGGAATCCCCCGTGGCCCGCACCCGGACCTTCCGGGTCATCTGGCGCACGATGATCTCGATGTACTTGTCGTGGATGTTCACCCCCTGGGAGCGGTACACCTTCTGGACCTCCTCCACCAGGTAGCGTTGGGCCGCTTCCCGCCCCTGGATGCGGAGGATCTCCTTGGGGTTCTTCGCGCCCTCGGTGAGCTGGTCCCCCGCCTTTACCCGCTCGCCCGGTTCCACCATCAAGCGAGCCGACGGCGGAATCTCCGTCTCCCACACGTCCTTCTCCTCCCGTCGGATGACCACCACGAGCCGGTCCCCATCCTTTTCCACGGAGACCGTGCCCTCCATGCCCGCGAGGATCTCCTCCCCCTCCGGGCTACGGGCAATGACCGTCTCCTCGGTGACCGAGTCGCCCTCCGCGACGATGAGTTCATAGCCCAGGGGGATGGGGATGTCCCGCGTGATGACCTGGGCGTTGGTGATGGTCAGCTTGCGCACATCCCCTTCCCAGCGGACGTCGACGATGCCGTCGATCTCCGCGATGACGGCTTCCCCGCGCGGGGTACGGGCCTCGAAGAGCTCCTCCACGCGGGGGAGACCCTGGGTGATGTCGCTGGCGCCGGCCACACCGCCCGTGTGGAAAGTGCGCAGGGTCAACTGGGTGCCCGGCTCACCGATGGATTGGGCCGCGATGATGCCCACCGCTTCGCCCAACTCCACCAATCCACCTCGGGCCAGGTCCTGACCGTAACACGTCCGGCAGAGTCCGAAACGGGTCTCGCACGTCAGGGGGGAGCGGACGTAGACCTTGTCGATGCCTGCCGCATCGATGACCTTGGCCGCGGCATCGTCGATGAGTGCGCCCGCCTCCACCAGGATCTCCCCCGTCTCGGGGTCGGTGATGGGCGCGGCCGCGATGCGGCTGATGATCCGGTCGCGGAAGGGCTCGCCGATGCGCCGGCTGCTCTCCCGGTCGATCCAGATCCCCTTGGTCGTACCGCAATCCTCCTCGGTGACGATGACGTCCTGGGCCACGTCGACGAGCCGTCGGGTGAGGTATCCCGCGTCCGCGGTGCGCAGCGCGGTGTCCGCCAGACCCTTCCGAGCGCCGTGGGTGCTCAGGAAGAACTCCAGCGCGGTCAACCCCTCACGGAAGTTGGAGGTGATGGGCAGAGGGATGATGCGCCCCGACGGGTCGGCCATGAGCCCGCGCATGCCCGCGAGCTGACGCACCGTCTGGATTCCCCCTTTCGTGGAGCCGGACATGGACATGGCGCCCAGTCCCTCGGTGGGATCCAGCAGCTTCTTCACCTCTTCGGTGATCTCATCGGTGGCCCGGGTCCACAGCTCCACGATCTTGAGGTATTTCTCCTCTTCGGTGATGAGGCCCCGGCGGAACTGGCGTTCCACGGCCTCCACCTTCTTCAGGGTTTCGGCCACGATGCGTTCCTTGGCCTCGGGGACCTTGATGTCGCTGATGGCGATGGTGGTGCCGCTCTGGGTCGCGTAACGGAAGCCCAGGTCCTTGATCACGTCGACGAACTTGGCCGTGCGCTCGGGACCTAAACGCTGGTACGCGTCCGCGACGACCGCGTTCACCCGCTTCTTATCCATGACGTCGTTGACGAAGCGCAGCTCTTCGGGCAGGTGCAGGTTGAAGATGACCCGCCCCACCGTGGTCTCCACGACGCCGGTGGTGATGGTCGTCTTGGGGTCGATGTTCTTCAGGAGCAGGCGGTCGCGGATCTCGGTGAGGGCGGCCGGACCGATGCGCGGGATGGCCAGGACCGCGTCCCGACCTTCCTTGACCTTGGCAACGAGCTCGCCCACCGAGGTGATCCCCGCGTTGAGCAGGGCCTTCTCCACCCGGTCACTCAACCCCAGCTCGGAGAGGGGCACCTTGTCCAACCAGGATTCGTACCACACTTTGATGGGCGCATGGATGTGGACGTACCCCATCTCGTAGGCGTACCGCACCTCCTCCAGGCTGGAGAAGACTTTGCCACTTCCCTTGACGCCCGGCTTGGCGATGGTCAGGTAATAGGTGCCCAGGACCATGTCCTTGCTCGGCCCGACGATGGGCTCCCCGTTGGCGGGCTTGAGCAGGTTCTTGGTGGAGAGCATGAGCTCGCGGGCCTCTTCCACGGCCTTGCCCGAGAGGGGGACGTGGACGGCCATCTGGTCCCCGTCGAAGTCCGCGTTGAACGCGGCGCAGACGAGGGGGTGAAGCTGGATGGCGTAGCCGTCGATGAGCTTCACCTCGAAGGCCTGGATGCCCAGACGGTGCAGGGTGGGCGCGCGGTTGAGGAGCACGGGCCGCTCCTTGACCACGTCCTCCAGCACTTCCCACACCTCGGGGGCTTCCCGGTCCACCAGGCGCTTCGCACTCTTGATGTTGTGCGCGTACGCCAGGTCCACCAAGCGGCGCATGACGAAGGGCTTGAAGAGCTCCAGGGCCATCTTGCGCGGCAGGCCGCACTGGTGGAGTTCCAGGTCGGGGCCGACGACGATGACCGAGCGGCCCGAATAGTCCACGCGCTTGCCCAGGAGGTTGCGGCGGAAGCGTCCCTGCTTCCCCTTGAGCATGTCCGAGAGGGACTTGAGCTTCCGCTTGCCCGAGCGACTCACGGCCCGACCGCGGCGCCCGTTGTCGATGAGGCTGTCCACGGCCTCCTGGAGCATCCGCTTTTCGTTGCGGATGATGACATCGGGCGCGTTGAGTTCCAGGAGTCGCTTGAGCCGGTTGTTGCGGTTGATGACCCGGCGATAGAGGTCGTTCAGGTCGGATGTGGCGAAACGGCCGCCGTCCAGCTGGACCATCGGGCGCAGGTCGGGCGGGATGACGGGGAGGACGGTGAGGATCATCCACTCGGGCTTGTTCCCCGACTTGCGGAAGGCCTCGACGACGCGCAGGCGCTTGGCCGCCTTCTTGCGCCGCTGCTTGGAGCGGGTCGTCTTGATCTCCCGGCGCAGTTCGCGGGCCATCTTGTCCAGGTCGATGTCCTTGAGGATCTCGAGGATGGCTTCCGCGCCCATGCCGGCCTCGAAGACGCTCCCCCAGCGTTGCTTGAGCTCCCGGTACTTGGATTCCACGAGGAGCTGGGTGGGCTTGAGCTCCTTGAGCTCCGCGATTTCGGCGCGGGCTTCCTTGCGCAGGCGTTCCCGCCGCGCCTCCAGGTCGTTGAGCAGGGCGGAGCGCTTCTCCTCCGATTCCTGCCGCACCATGTCCCGCCGGTCCTGCATGAGTTGGCGCACGTGCCGCTGGGACTGGCGGATTTCCTCCTCGATCTCGCTGAGGCGGGCCTGGATGATCTTGTTCAACGCGTCCAGGTGTTGACGGGTGACGGTCTCGCCCGCCTTGAGGAGGGGTTCATCCTCCCAGGGCACCCGAAGGTCCTGCGCCAGCGGCTTGCCCACGGATTGCTCCAGCTGAGACTGGAGCTCCCGGGCCACGGTTATCACCTCGTCGGTGCGCTGGGCCAGCTGTTCCTCCAGCGCGGCGATCTCCGCGTCCTCCGCGGCCTGGAGCGCGGCTAGGTTGTTGGCCTCCTGTTCGGCGATGGCCTCCAGCTCCGCCTGGACTTCCCGGTCCAGGTTGTCCAGGCTGTGCTTGAGGGCCGTTTCCCGCCGCTGGATGGCCTTGGCCCGCGCCTGCTCGTCCACCCGGATGACGATGTACTGGGCGAAGTAGAGGACCCGCTCCAGGTTGCGCGGGGAGATGTCCAGAAGGAGGCCCAACCGGCTGGGCACCCCCTTGACGTACCAGATGTGGCTGACGGGCGACGCCAGGGAGATGTGGCCCATCCGCTCCCGGCGTACCCGGCTGGGGGCCACTTCCACCCCGCACTTCTCGCAGACGACGCCCTTGTAGCGCGGGCGCTTGTACTTGCCGCAGGCACACTCCCAGTCCCGCGTGGGACCGAAGATGCGCTCGCAGAAGAGGCCGTCGCGCTCCGGGCGCAAGGTGCGGTAATTTATGGTCTCCGGTTTCAGCACCTCTCCGTAAGACCAGGAGAGGATTTGTTCCGGTGAGGCTAGGCTAATACGGATGGCTTCGAAATCGTTGACTTCCACGGTCACTCCCTCCCGTTCAATGGTAGAACCCGGTCGGTTTTATCGTTCTTCCTCGCGTTCCTTTTCGTGACGGGTCATCACGCCGGGGAGGCGGAGGCTGAAGCCCAGGTGCGGGATCTTCTCTTCCGCGACCTCTTTGCCGAAGCGGATGACTTCGCCCCGGTCGTTGATGACCTCGACGGCCAAGGCCAAGGATTGCAGTTCCTTCACCAGCACCCGGAAGGATTCGGGCACTCCGGGCGGGCTGATGGGTTTTCCTTTGACGATGGCCTCGTATGTCTTCACCCGCCCGCTCACATCGTCCGATTTGACGGTGAGCATTTCCTGGAGGGTGTAGGCCGCGCCGTAGGCTTCCAGGGCCCAGACCTCCATCTCGCCGAAGCGCTGCCCACCGAATTGGGCCTTCCCGCCCAGCGGTTGCTGGGTGACCAGGGAGTAGGGGCCGGTGGAGCGGGCGTGGACCTTGTCCTCCACCATGTGGTTCAGCTTGAGGATGTACATCTGGCCCACCATGACGGGCTGGTCATAGGGTTCGCCCGTCTTGCCGTCGTAGAGGATGAACTTGCCGCTGACCGGTGTGGGCCAGCCGCTTTCCTTGCTGTAGGCCTCCGCGGCTTCGTAGAGGCTTTCCAGGGTTTCGGGTTCGGGGAGCGGCTGCTCGTAGTGGAGGAGCCACTCCCGCAGGGCCACACGCCGCGCCTCCTCGTCCCGGGCCTCCCGTTCCTCCAGGGAGAGGACCTCGTCCTCCCAGGCCAGCAAGCGGTCGGGGTCGTAGCCCCGCTCCCGCAGCCATTCGGTCAACGCGGCCCGGCGGGCGTAGACCCGGTCGGTCAGAAGGCGCTGCACGTCGTACCCCTTGGGTTCCAGCCAGGCGACCAGGTAGGTCCGCCGCACTTCCTCGTCGTCCTCGAAGGCCTCCGTGTCGATGCCCTTCTCCCGGACGGCCTCCCAGGCCCGACGGGTCACGTCGGCCCAGGCCTTGTCGATGAGCCAGGCCCGTGCCAGCTCGGCCTCGATTTCCACCTCCTTCGCGCCGTCGAAGACGGGGGTCATGGTCTTGAAACCGAGCCGATCCGCGGCCCACCCCAGATGGGTCTCCAGCACCTGGCCGATGTTCATGCGGCCGGGGACGCCCAGGGGGTTGAGGATGATGTCGATGGGCGTGCCGTCGGGCAGGAAGGGCATGTCCTCCACGGGAACGATGCGGGAGACGACGCCCTTGTTCCCGTGACGGCCGGCCATCTTGTCCCCCTCGAGGAGGCGCCGCCGCTGGGCCACGGAGACGCGCACCATGGTTTCCACACCCGCGGGGAGATCGCGATATTCGTCCCGCGTGAAGACTTTGACGTCCACCACTTTGCCCTTTTCCCCGTGGGGAAGGCGCAGGGAGGAGTCCTTCACCTCGCGCGCCTTTTCGCCGAAGATGGCCCGCAGGAGCTTCTCCTCGGGGGTCAGATCGGTTTCCCCTTTGGGGGTGATCTTGCCCACGAGGATGTCGCCCGGTTCGACGACCGCACCTATGCGGATGATGCCGTTCTCGTCCAGGTCCCGCAGGGCGTCTTCGCCCACGTTGGGGATGTCCCGGGTGATCTCCTCGGGGCCCAGTTTGGTGTCTCGGGCTTCGGCCTCGTACCGTTCGATGTGAATGGAGGAGTACAGGTCGTCCTGAACGACGCGCTCGCTGACGACGATGGCGTCCTCGTAGACGGCCCCTTCCCAGGAGAGGAAGGCGATGAGGACGTTCTGGCCGAGCGCGAGTTCACCCCGGTCCGTGGAGGCCGCGTCCGCGATGACGTCCCCCTCCTCGACGCGCTCCCCCTTGCGCACGATGGGACGCTGGTTGATGAGGGTGGATTGGTTGGAGCGCTGGAATTTGCGCAAAGGATAGGTGCGCTTCGTGCCGTCGTCTTCCTGGATGACGATTTCCGCGCCGGTGGCTTGCAGCACCTCCCCCCCCTTTTGGGCGAGGAGCACTTGCCCCGAGTCCCGCGCGGCGCGGGGTTCCACACCCGTCCCCACGATGGGGGCTTCGGGCTTGACCAGGGGGACGGCCTGGCGCTGCATGTTGGACCCCATGAGCGCGCGGTTGGCGTCGTCGTGCTCCAGGAAGGGGATGAGGGAGGAGGAGACGGAGACGATCTGTTTGGGCGAGACGTCGACGAAGTCGATCTCCTCGGGCCGGGCGACGGTGAAGGTCTGTTCCCGCCGCACGGGGATACGGTCGAGGAGGAATTGGCCCAGCTCGTCCACCCGAGCCGATGCCTGGGCAATGACGTATTTGTCCTCCTCGTCCGCGGAGAGGTATTGGATTTCGTCGGTGACGTAGGCACGCACGCGGATTTCCGGCTTGTGTTCGCTCAGGGCCGCGATGCGCAACGCCCGTTCTTCGTCCACCTTGTCGCCGATGTCGGCGATGAGTTCGCCCGTTTCCGGGTCGGTGATGGGCTCGGCCAGGATGCGCCCGACCAGTTGGTCGGGGTCGTTTTCCACGGTGTGACGCACCTTGCGGGCCGGGGTCTCGAGGAAGCCGTATTCGTTGACCCGGGCGTAGGTGGCCATGGATCCGATGAGGCCGATGTTGGGACCTTCGGGCGTTTCGATGGGGCAGATGCGGCCGTAGTGGCTGTGATGCACGTCGCGCACTTCAAAGCCGGCCCGCTCTCGACGAAGCCCCCCGGGGCCCAACGCGCTCAGGCGGCGCTTGTGCGTGAGCTCGGAGAGGGGGTTCGTCTGGTCCATGAACTGGCTCAGGGGGGAGCCCCCGAAGAATTCCCGGGTGGCGGCCACGACGGGCCGGATGTTGATGAGGGAGACGGGGCTCATCTGGTCCGGTTCGCGGATGGACATGCGCTCCCGCACGACCCGCTCCATGCGCAGGAGGCCCACCCGGAGCTGGTTCTGGATGAGCTCGCCCACGGTTTTCACCCGGCGGTTGCCCAGGTGGTCGATGTCGTCGGGCTTTTCCCGGCCGTTGTTGATGAGGATGATGTGCCGCACCATGGCGATGAAGTCCTGGTGGGTGAGGACGCGAATGCGCTCGGGCACGTCGACGCCCAGACGGCGGTTCAGCTTGTACCGCCCCACCCGGGTGAGGTCGTAGCGCCGGGGGTCGAAGAACATGTTCTCCATGAAGGTGCGCGCGTTCTCCTCGGTGGCCGGGTCGCCCGGGCGCAACCGTTTGTAGATGTCGAGGAGGGCGTCCCGCCCGTTCTTCGCGCTGTCCTTCTCGATGGTGGCCTGGATGTAGGAGTGTTCGGGATCGGTGTCCACGTCCGCGAAGAGTTCCAGGAGTTCCTCGTCGGTCCCTTCCGTTATAATGGCGCCCAGGGGGAGGAGGTTTTCGTCGTAGCCGTCCTTGGTCCGAGCGACTTCGGCCAGGGCGCGCAGGAGGGTGGTCACCGGGAGCTTGCGCTTCCGGTCCACTTTGACGCTGATCACGTCCTTGCGGGATGTTTCGAATTCCAGCCAGGTGCCCCGGCCGGGGATGAGTTTGGCGGCACAGAGCTCCCGCCCCGTCTGGCGGTCCTTTTCCAGGGTGAAGTAGGCGCCCGGGGAGCGGATGAACTGGCTGACGACGACCCGCTCGGCCCCGTTGACGATGAAGGTGCCGTTTTCGGTCATGATGGGGAAATCGCCCATGAACACATCCTGTTCCTGGATTTCCCCAGTTTCCCGGTTGATGAGCCGCACCTTCACCCAGAGGGGCGCCGCGTAGGTCATGTCCCGTTCCCGGCATTCCTGCTGGGAGTACTTGGGCTCCTTGAAGTAGAAGTCCCCGAAGTGAAGTTCCAGGTTTTTGTTGAAGCCGACGATGGGGGAGATTTCGTCGAAGAGCTCACGCAGGCCCTGGGTCTTGAACCACTCGAAGCTTTCGAGCTGGACCTGAATGAGCGGGGGCAAATCCATGATGTCCTTGAGTCGAGAATACGACTTGCGAATGGGTGCACGTGACCTTGTCTTGCTCATGCGACCATCTCTCCTGTGAAAAGTCCTACCCGTGCGTTCTTGTCTTATACGCGCGAAAATGCCCGGCTGGAAGGGGGCTTCCTTGTCCACCGCATCCGTGAATTGTGCTGGGTTGTCACGTCCCCTATCCCCCGGGCATGGGTTTCACGCATGTATGCTCCGTGCCGAACGGCGATTTCGTGTCCGTGTGTGGGGAAAATCGTGCCCGTACTCTTGTCCACCTAATGAAACCGCAATCTGTAATGATAGGAACATTTGCCCCATCTGTCAAATTCAGGGGGACGGTTGGTAGAAGGAGAAAGGAGCTGCGTCCAACCGTTAGGGGAGGGAGGGACGCAGCCGGACCTTTCCTATGAGATGTACGTTCTCTTCCGCCCCGGAGGATGTAGAGAAGTGCTTAAAGCGAAGGGACCGGAGGTGGGGGTTGGGGATCCCCGGGGCCGTACCGGCGAGGCTCGGGGCCGGCGAGCGCGGGGTCGGACCAGATGACCGATTTCCTGAGCTGAAACTGCCCGCTGCTCTGAAGGCGTACAGGACAAAGAACCACCGCTAAGGGCCAAGACGTTTGACGGTGGGGCCATATCCGACCCTGCTTCGGTTACCATCTGCTGTTTCTTTGTAGCGTAACCGCAAGGCCCCAGGGCCTAACGATGGCTTCAGCAGCGCAGCGGCGCCGTCCGCAGCCACGGCAGGCAAGGGATTTCTGCCCGACCAGCGGGGTTAGGGCCCGCCCATAGCCATTTCCCTGAGCACTCTCAAAACCATTATCTCTACTTCCTGCTTTTCAAGCGCGAGTAGAGTATGCAAATCTATGGCCTGCTCTTCACAAGCTTTTCTAATCACTTCCAAGCCAACATAATAACCACCTCGATAGCGCGTAACATCGTTCTCATCCCACAGGCCAAACCATTCATTCTCCTCTCTGCTCTCGTTCCATTCATCCAGAATACGCCGCGCCATTTCTTGGGATAGAGCACGACATCGCCTATACCACTGCACAGCGAATGAGGGCAATACATAGTCTGCCCACAAAACCGTCACATCATCGTTTCCTGTAATAAATTGGGTGCCCCACGTGGCTATGCCTTCTGTAATGATTTGTCGCCCAACCAGATACTTTGTTTTCTTATCCTGAAAATAAAATTCACGATTTCTCGCGTAATGTAACGCATGAATCATCTCATGCGTAACGAAAACATCTACTTGCAAAGGAGTGGCATAGGCTTCTACCGGCAACCAGACCACAAAAGCTTGGCGGTCCCCATCCCAGAAAGCATGTCCATTGGTTGTGTTAGCACCCACGAAAAGTACCACACGAACTATATCCGTAAA
>WGAA01000323.1 GCA_015489285.1 Anaerolineae bacterium
ACCCACGCAAGGGGATGTCTGGTTCGCGTCCCTCCCCACCCCTGCCGCAATGGGGGAGTTCCCCGTACGCGTACGTCACTTCTTCGAGGCATATCGAACGGGGCGCTTGACCCCCGTCGATGTGGCACAACGCGTTATAGAGGCCATCGAGGCGGTCGATAAGGGGGAGAGGCCGTTGTGTGCCTTCATCGCCAGCGATCCGGATGACATTTTACAGCAGGCGGAGAGGTCGGCCCGCCGTTGGCGTGAAGGGCGTCCGTTGGGCCCCCTGGATGGGGTGCCCGTTGCCGTGAAAGATGAATTGGATCAGGTCCCTTATGGGACGACGGTGGGGACGGCCTTCCTGGGAAGGGAGCCGGTTTCCCGGGATGCTACAGCCGTGGCCCGCTTGCGGGCTGCAGGAGCTCTTCTCGTGGGCAAAACGAATATGCACGAAATCGGCATCAGCGTTACGGGAATCAACCCCCATCATGGGGTCGTGCGGAACCCTTATGACGTGCGACGAATTGCCGGGGGGAGCTCCGGGGGATCCGCTGCGGCCGTGGCCGCGGGGATCGTGCCCATTGCTTTAGGGGTAGATGGTGGTGGATCCATCCGAATTCCGGCGGCTTTGTGTGGCACGGTGGGGTTGATGCCCACGTACGGTCGGGTGAGCGAGTTCGGCTCGGCTCCTCTTGATTGGAGCCTTTCCCATGTGGGCGTTCTCGCCGCGACGGTCGAAGATGCGGCGTTGGCTTATGCAATCATTGCCGGCCCCGACCCCGAGGATCCCCACACATTGCACCAGCCTCCGGTAAGCCTGGATGGCGTGGGGCGTGGTTTCCTTTCCGGTCTTCGGCTTGGCATATATTCCCCCTGGTTTCACCACGCGGATGAGGCGGTAGTCGCCGTAGCCCAGAGGGCCGTGGACGCTCTCGTTCAACAGGGCGCAGAAGTCCAGGAGATCGCTCTTCCTTCGTTGAACCAGGCGCGGGCCACTCATGCCACCCTGATTTTATCGGAGATGGCAGCCGGGATGGCCCCGTATTATCGGGCGCATCGCACCGCTTTTGGCCTGGATGTCCGGGTGAATTTGGCTTTAGGGCGGTCCTTCAGGGGGTGGGAATACATGCACGCGCAGCGAATGCGAACCCGCCTGGCACGGGAGTTCCTGGCCGTTTTGGAGCAGGTCGACCTCATCTTGACCCCTACGGTGTCTATGGTCGCTCCCGAGGTTCCAGAGGCATCCCTTCCCGAAGGGGAATCGAACTTGGCCCAGGTTATCGCCCTGATGCGACATACCTTTCCCGCGAACCTGGTGGGGCTGCCTTCCCTGACGGTGCCCGTTGGCTATGACGGGAAATTACCGGTGGGTCTGCACTTTATGGGAAGACCGTGGGAGGAGCATCTGCTCCTGCGCGTCGGCTATGCGCTCGAAAGCCTGGTTTCGCGGCAACGGCCGGACGTCTGGTTCCCCTCCCTACCGGGGTGAACCAGAGGAGGACGGATTGCCCCGCAGGACGGCTCGGGCTCCCGGGTGGCGCGTGCTGCGCCCACGGGAATTCGCAGGTGGCTTACACGTTTTCCACACTGCGCGCGAGGGCTTCCAACCCGTCCATGTCGTCCAGGTCCAGCCATTGGAGGATAACCCGCTCGGCTCCCGCGTCCAGGAAGGCGCGAACCTGGTCCGCCACCTGGGTCGGGGTGCCGACCACGATACCCCGTTCCCGGAGCGCGGCCGCGTCACGCCCCCTCAACTTCTCTTGCAACTCCCTTTCCGTGCGGCCGAATACCAGGCCGGTCATTACGGAGCGACGCACATCTTCCGGCCGACGTCCGATGTCCTGTAACAGGGTGTCCAGGTAGCGGTTGAGTTCTGCGTATTGGGCCGGCGGGATGAAGAGGCCGTTCCACTCGTCCGCGTAACGGGCGGCGAGGGGCAGTGTACGGCGCCTCCCGTTCCCCCCCACGAGGATGGGTGGCCCCCCGGGGCGGGACGGACGAGGCATGAGCATGGCTCCCTCCAGACGGAAGTACCGGCCGTGGAACGTGACCGGTTCGTCGGAACGCAACAAGCGTGTAATGACCTCCAACCCCTCCTCGAAGCGGGCAAATCGTTCTCGCAGGGGAAGGAGTTCGAAGCCGAACATGCGGTGTTCCTGTTCCTGCCAACCCGTTCCCACGCCCAGGACAAGCCGTCCACCGGAGAGATCGTCCACGTCCTTGCCCATCCGGGCCGTCCACACCGGGTGACGGAAGGAGACAGGGGTGACCAGGGGGCCGAATTCGATGCGTGACGTGTTATCGGCCAACCAGGCCAGTGAAACCCACAACTCCAGGGCATCCTCGAACGTCCCGTCGGAGCTGACAAAGTGGTCCGACCGCCACAATCCTACAAACCCCAAGTCCTCTACAGCCCACCCGATACGCTTCCAACGAGGCCAGTTCAAACCCCGCTGGGCCTCGATCATAATACCCACCCGCATGGCCCTTCCCCCTTTGTTTCATTCGTCAGGCGTCAGGAGCCGGCATGATGCGTGGGTCGGCGCGGTTAACGGATTCTGACCTGTGGGCCAACCCCTCCCCATGCCAGCCGATTACTCGGCATTCCGAGAAAATTCGGGGAGGCCTTGAAAAGCCCTACCCTTTCGTGCTCCTCCCTTCCTCGGAGTGGTGTACCTATGATATAATCTCTCCCGGTTTTGGGAAAATGTGCAGTTCAACGGGAGCTCATCCGTTCAACGATGCCGACGAAACGCAAAACAAGAAAAAGTAAGGGAAAAACCAAGCGACGTACGACCCGAAAGGGCAAGGCCAAGCGTCAGTGGGAATGGCCCGATATGTCCTGGGTGTTTCACCCCGTCCTCTGGGCCGTGTTGCTGTTCGTCTTCGCCTTTTTGACGTTGGGAACGTTGATAGCGCCGGCTCAGGGATCCCTCCTGGTGTGGTGGCGGGATCGTGTCCGGTATTTCGTGGGGTACGCCATTTACGCGGTGCCCCCGCTGGCCGCCCTGGCCGCCTGGTGGCTCGTTCGTTACTCCTCCGGGGAAGAGGAAGCCGGTCCGGTCACATATCCCCTCTGGGCCCGCCTGGTGGGGGCATTCCTCACGCTAAGCGGCCTGGCAGGGGTGCTCCACTTCCTCTCCTTCTCCCCCGATCCCCAGAGACTGGCCTATGAGGGCCGCGGCGGGGGGATCCTGGGCTGGGTTGTCAGCGATTTCCTCGTGCGCAACGTGGGCCCTTGGCTGGCCATGCCTTTCCTGGGAATCATCCTTTTCGTGGGGCTGGCGTTGACTCTGGACGTCACTCCGGCCGAAGTGGCCATGGGATTCCGCTGGCTCTTACACCGTGGACGGAAGGAGGAGGAGCTCCCGGAAGCACCGTGGGAAACCATCCCGACCATCGAAGAACCCGAGGCGTATCTGCCCTGGTGGCGTCGTTTGTGGCATCGTCTGCGTTCGGCCCGAGAACGGGAGGTTGTGGAGCCTCCGCCCACCCGCATTGTGGGAGAAGAGCCCACGGCCGAGTCCCCACCGCCGGTAAGCCCGTACACCCCGGTAGAACCTTACGTTCCCGAGGCTCCGGCTTATTCCGCGCCGACAACGGCCTCCTCCCCTGAGCCCTCCTCTGCCACGGCGCTTTCCCCCGCGTCGCCCCCTCCACCCCCACCGCTGGGAGAAGGGGGAAACGGGCGTGAGTGGAAATTGCCCGACATCCGGGAAATTTTCGAGGACACGGATGAGGGGGATATCAGCGAGGAGGAGATTCGGCAGCGAAGCCGCATCATCGAGGAAACACTGGCCGCGTTCGGGGTGCCTGTGCGGGTCGTCGAAGTCAATCGGGGTCCCACGGTGACCCAATTCGGCGTTCAACCGGGATACATCGAACGCGTGGACCGGAAGACGGGAACGGTCCGGCGTGAGAAGGTCAAGGTGTCCCGCATCTTGGCTCTGCAAAACGACCTAGCTTTGGCCCTTGCCGCTGCGCCCATCCGCATCGAGGCCCCTGTTCCGGGCAAGCCCATTGTGGGCATCGAAGTCCCCAACAAGCGGACGGCCATCGTCACCCTGCGCAGTGTGATGGAATCGGAGGTGTGGCGGACGTTCAAGGGGCGTTTGAAGATCGCGTTGGGGCGCGATGTGGCCGGGCGTCCCGTCGTTGCCGACTTGGCCCGGATGCCCCACTTGCTCATTGCCGGCGCGACAGGGTCGGGCAAATCGGTGTGCATTAACGCCATCATCGCCTCCCTCATGTCAACGCATACCCCGGATGAGGTGCGATTCATCCTCGTCGACCCCAAACGGGTGGAATTGACCGCGTATGAGGGGGTGCCCCACCTGATCGGCAATGTCATCACCGACGTGGAGATGGTCGTCAGCGTGTTGCAGTGGGCAGTACGGGAGATGGAACGACGGTATGAGTTGTTCGCCCGGGAGCGGGTGCGGGACATTGTGCGCTACAACAAGAAGGCGGAGACCCAGGAGGGGTTGGAGCCCCTCCCGTACATCGTCATCATCGTGGATGAGCTGGCCGATCTCATGTTATCGGCTCCGGACGAAGTGGAACACGCGGTCGTGCGCCTTGCACAGATGGCTCGGGCGACCGGAATACACCTGGTCCTGGCCACTCAGCGTCCCAGTGTGGACGTGGTCACCGGCCTGATCAAGGCGAATTTCCCGGCCCGCATCTCCTTTGCCGTTACCTCTCAGGTGGACTCTCGCGTCATCTTGGACACACCGGGGGCCGAACAACTCCTCGGGCAGGGGGATATGCTCTTCCTGCCCCCGGATTCGAGCAAACTGGCCCGCTTACAGGGGGTCTACGTTTCCGATCGGGAGATACAGCGCCTGGTGGACTTCTGGCGGCGCCAGCAGCAGGAGCGGATGCCCCAGCCCGAAGTCGAAGCAGATGAGGAGGACGCGGATGTCATCTCTGTGTCCTCCCGTGAGGAGCCCGAGGAGGGCGAGTGGGAACAACCCAGCCTGTGGGAGGATCTCCTGGGAGACCTGCACAAGAACCGCGGGCGAGATCCTCTGTTCGAAGAGGCCGTGCGCGTGGTGCGTGAGGCAAATCGGGCCTCCATCTCCTTGCTGCAGCGGCGTTTGCGCATTGGATACGCCCGCGCGGGACGCCTTATTGACGAATTGGAGGAGGCGGGGATTATCGGTCCGGATCCCGGTGGGGGGCGTTCTCGGGTGGTGTATCCCCCTCAGGAGCCGGGATCTCCCCAGGAAGGGACGTCGGCTCCGGAGGAGTAGGCGAGGCGCCGCCCCTTCCCAGGCGGCGAAGGGCCCAAGCGAGCAGCGCAAGCCCAACCCCCAGGAGGGAGCCGAGGAGGAAGGCCCAGAAGAAATGGGCCGCCGCGCCCGCGAGTTGCGCGTACATTTGTCCGGGCCAATCGGGCACGTATCCGGCAGCGACCCACGCACCGCTGACCCCCTGGCCGGGGACGCCCAGGTACGCCTCCGCACCTATCCCGTTCCACCCGGCACCGTAACGCCCATCCGCGCCCCATCCCACGACCAGGGTGCCTACAAGCCCCCCTAAAAGGGCACTGCTGACCAACCCCGCCGGATCATCCAGGCGCCCTTTCTCTCGCACCAGGTACATGACCAGGGGGACCAGGAGCCCGGTGAACATCCCCACGGCCAGGGCCGTCCAGGGGGGGAGGAAGGGCAACCCGGCCAGAACACTCAGCCATCCCGCGAATCCCCCGGCAAGGGGGAAATGGGGATGGTGTTCTCCCGCAACGAACCAGATGTAGAGGGCGGGCAGAGCTGCCCCTCCGGCCAGCCCGAGCATCGCGTTGGCCAGTATCCGGTGCAGGGGGAGGATCTCCGGCCGGTACAGCGGATTGTTCATCGTCCAGCCAACAGTTCCTACCACGAGGAAAATCACCCCCACCGCCGCCAGCAAGGGCTCGGTAACCCGAGGCGGTGTAGGGGGAATATCGGGAGCCTTTTCGCGGGTCAGGCGGAAGGCCAAGAGCATGGCTAACCCTACGCCTCCACCGCCCAATCCCACCAGGGCGCTTCCTCCCACGTCCACGAAACCGTGTCCCCATCCCAGCGTACTCCCCAACCGGGCCAGCCATCCCCCGCCGTGGGTCCAATTGCCCGCGACGGGAATGAGGAACCCGGCCGTGAACAGGGCCACGATGAGGGGGATAGCCGCAGGGACGCGGCGGCGAAGCACCAGCGCGGGGATGAAGGTTGCGGCCACTATCCAGGGAAGATGGCCGATGAATAACGCCACCGCTTCGGGACTCCCTGCCCCTTTCGCCAGGAACCACCCGGCAAAACCCGCCATCCCCCAATAGGGGCCCCACTGTTCCGGCAGGGCGGACCATTCCCACACCAGGCGAGAGAACCCGTGACGCGGGTCCAAGAGTCCCACACCGCCGAACTCAAGGGCGAACCCCGTGGCGATGTACGCCAACGTTGCCATTGCCATCACGGTGGGCACGAGCAAGGTCGCGGCCTTTCCCTCCGCTTCCTCCAGCCCGGAGACGACCCAGAGGATGAGGGCCAGGGGGACGAGAAAGGCAACCCCACCGGCCATATAAGACCAGAGAAGCGCGTAAGGGGAGGTCTCCGGCGGTGCCGGCGCAGCCCACGCGGTGATTCCCAGTCCTGCCCAGAGAAGGAACGTCCACGCTCCTTTGCGCCCCAGGGGCGGGATGATGCCACGGTGCATGTCGAGCCTCCTGAAACCAAGGGGAAGGAAAATAAACATTTGGCCTATTTCCCCTTTTGTGGTATGATACAAACGCAGGGGTTTAATTCCTTCGGACTCGAGGGTCCATGATACCCGAAGGTGGGCGAAGGGCCAAACACGCTTCTCCGCTTCGCTTCGTAGCGGATGCGATGTTGGGCCGTTTGGCGAAGTGGTTACGCATGTTGGGGTACGATGTGGAGTTCATGCCCGACGTGCCCGACATCGACATCCTGCGGCGGGCCCGCGCGGAGTCCCGACTCCTGCTGACCCGTGATACGGCGTTGGCCCGTCGTGCGGGCTCGTTGGGCGTTCTCCTCCATCATCAGGAGCTCAAAGCCCAATTGCGCGAGCTTGCGGAACGTGGTCTCATCACCGGCCCCCGTCCGGAAACCCGCTGTCCCTTGTGTAATGTCCCCTTACGTCCTGTGCCCAAGGAAACGGTGGTCGACCGCGTTCCCCCTTATGTTTATCAGACGCAGGACGCATTTTATGAGTGTCCTCGGTGCCATCGGATATACTGGGCCGGCACGCACTGGCAACATGTGCAGGCAACCTGGCGTGAGCTCGGGTGGCACGAGGACGATATCTAACCTTTGAGGTGAACGCATGCCGTACACAAATTTACGCTTGCGAGAGGTCCGTACAGACAAGGAGCGCATGGAGTTTATCCTGTTTCCCTGGCGGATTTACGCCAAGGACCCCAACTGGGTTCCCCCCCTCATCAGCGAACGCAAAGCGTTCTTCGATCCGAACAAGAACCCCTCGTTCAAGCACATGGACGTAGCCCTCTTCCTCCTGGAAGGGGAGTACGTGGAGGGCCCGGACCGTTCTGTGCCCCCGCGGGATCCCCGTTACCCCATGTTACGGGATGGGGTTATCGGGCGTATCGCCGCGGTAGTCAACCACCTGTACAACGAGGTCCACGAGGATCGGGTGGGCTTTTTCGGCTTTTTCGAAAGCGTGAACGATGTGGACGTGGCGCGTTTTCTCCTGGATACGGCGGAGCAGTGGGTGCGAGAACGGGGCATGCGGGCCATTTTGGGCCCTATGAATTTCAGTACCAATGATGAGTGCGCTATGCTCATCGAAGGCTTTGATTCCCCGCCCGTGTTCCTCATGCCGTACAATCCGCCTTACTACCCCGCGCTGATGGAGGCCCTGGGGTACCAAAAGGCTATGGACTTATGGGCTCATTTGTTGGATCATAGTCAATATAAATCAATGGACGACCTTCCTCCGAAACTGTTGCGTGTCGTCCGCGCCGTGCAGAAGCGCCACCCCGAAGTGCGGGTCCGCAAGATGCGGAAGAAGGACTTGCGCGCGGAGATCGACCGGTTCAAGCAGGTGTACAACAAGGCGTGGCAGAAGAATTGGGGATTCGTGCCGTTGACCGATGAGGAGATCGAGCACATGGCCGAAGACCTGGTGCCCCTCATCGATGAGGATCTGGCCTTTTTTGCCGAGGTTCAGCAGCCCGATGGAACGTGGATACCCATTGCGGCGTCCTTGACCCTGCCCGATTACAACCAGGTGCTGATCCACTTGAACGGCCGGCTTTTTCCCATCGGTTGGTTGAAGTTCTTGTGGTACAGGCGGAAGATCGACACCGCCCGCATCTTCGCCCTGGGGGTCATTCACGAGTGGCACGGACGGGGTATCGACGCTCTTTTGTACTACGAAACGGGCAAGGAGCTCTTCCGGAAGGGGTACAAACGGGCGGAGATGGGGTGGACGTTGGAGACGAACGACGCGGTGAACCGGACGATTCGCTTCTTCGGCGGGCGCGTGTACAAGAAATATCGCATCTACGAGAAGCGTTTCGAGTGATTCCCGCTTGCGCGATGAGCGGAAGCGTTCGCACGGCGAAGAACGTCGGTTACAAGTCCACGTAGAAAGGAGAAGCCGCCATGGACATTACCATTAAGACACGAGAGATCGCGTTGAACGATCGTCTTCGCGGGTACGTGGAAAAGAAGGTTCAGCGGCTCAACCGATATTTGCCCAATATCGTCGAAGCTCGGGTTGAGTTGGCCATGGAGCCGACCCGAAGTGCACAGCAACGGCATTCGGCCCAAATCACCCTGTTTGCCAGCAACGGCCGCATTCTTCGCGCGGAGGAAAGGGACGCGGATATTTACGCCGCGTTTGACGCGGTGATGGACACTATCGAGCGCCAGATCGAACGGTATAAGGGGAAGCACTGGTTGCAGGTACGCCCCCGCCGTCGGGGGGAGATGCGGGCTATGGCCGAAGCCGAGGCGCTCGCCCAGTTGGAGGAAGCAGCCGCCGAAGAGGAGGAGGACTTTCCGCCCCAGATCAAGCGGGTCAAACGGTTCGAGATGGTCCCGATGGATGAGTGGGAGGCCATCGAACAGATGGAGCTTTTGGGGCACGATTTCTTCGTTTTCTATAACGTGAACACCAACAGCGTCAACGTCCTCTACCGACGTCGCGAGGGCGGATACGGGCTGATCATCCCGGAATTGGCCTGAGCCGTAGACGGGCGCAAGATGAGGGCGTGATGCGTGACGTCATGCGTCATGCGTCACCCGTCATGCGTCAGGCGCGGGGAGGAGGCTGGCGTGCTGGAATGAAGCCCGGCACCGGGTACGTGATACGTGATGCGTGATGCGTAACTCGAAGACAAGCTTGGCTTTGTGGCGATAACCTTGTCTCTACGCCGCCTTCGCACCGCTGGAAGCGGCCTAAGTAGAGCGCCCTCCCCAGACTTCCGAAGTCTGCGAGACTTCGGAAGTCTGAACCGGTCCCCGTGCTACATTGAAGCAAAGGCCGCCGGAAGCGGCCTGGATTAGGGGCGTCTTGTGGAGCCCCCTTCGAGGGGGCTTTGCCCTGACGTAGCCCAGAGGTTCAGCTCTGGGCGGGCTCGAGCGCCGACCTACTCGTCACCCGTCAGACGTCAGGCGGCGAGGAGAAGTTGGCGTGGTCGGATAAAGGTTGGCGGCGTTTGCGTGATACGTGATGCGTCATTCGTAATGCGTAATTTGGGCAGGAGGGTTGGCGCTGTAGGGCCAATCCTGTCTTCGCGCCAACCCTTTTAATCGTTAATCGTTGTCTTCGCGCCAGCCGGTTACTCGTTACTCCGTTACTCGTTAGTCATCATGAGCCGGGCGGCTTAGCGCCCGGCGCTATTTTATTGTGCGCGCAAGGCGTCCGCCAGGGCGGAGATGACGTATTCCTGTTGCGCCTCACTCAATTCGGGGTACATGGGCAGGCTGAGGACTTCCTGCGATACCCGTTCTGCTACGGGAAACGTCCCCGGGGAATAGCCGAGATAGGTAAAGGCCTGTTGGAGGTGCAATGGTTTCGGGTAGTGCACTGCCGTGGCGATCCCACGCTCCCGCAGTTGGGCCTGTACTGCATCCCGGTGCGTGACCCGGATGGTGTAACAGTGGTACACGTGCTCCACGTGAGGCGCTTCGTAGGGCAGTCGGACGTTCAGCCCCTTTAAGCCCCGATGATAGCGGGCCGCTCGCTCCCTGCGAGCCCGATTCCTCTCCTCCAGGTAGGGCAATTTGGCCCGCAGCACGGCCGCTTGAATCCCATCCATCCGCTCCGCGTAACCCAATTCCACGTGGTCGTACCGTTTCCGCTGGCCGTGATTGCGCAACCGCTGGAGGCGGTCCGCGAGCTTGGGATCATCGGTCACCACCATCCCCGCGTCCCCGTAGGCCCCCAGATTTTTGGCCGGGTAGAAGGAAAAACAGGCCACATCTCCCAGTGTTCCCACGCGTTTCCCCCGGTATCGGGCCCCGTGGGCCTGGGCCGCGTCCTCGATGAGCCATAACCCGTGCCGCCGGGCAATCTCCTGCAGGGCATCCATCTCCGCCGGATGGCCGAACAGGTGTACGGCAACGATGGCCCGAGTTCGCGGGGTGATAGCCGCTTCCACCAGCTCCGGGTTCAAATTGTACGTGGCCTCATCGATGTCCACGAATACGGGGCGGGCCCCCCGGTGGGCGACTGTAGCGGCCGTGGCAAAAAAGGTGAAAGGGGGCGTAATGACCTCGTCACCCGGTCCGATGTCCAGCGCGGCCAGGGCCAGGAACAGGGCAGCCGTTCCCGAGGCAACGCCGATCCCGTAATTCGCGCCGCAGAAGGCCGCGAATTCCTCCTCAAAAGCCTCCACTTCGGGCCCCAGAATGAATGCCGTCCTTTCGACAACCCGACGTATGGCAGCGTCGATGGGGTTCCGAAAACGTTCGTATTCGGCACGCAGGTCGACCATTGGAACCACTATGTCTTGCACCGTTTCCCTCCTTGCAAAAGTCTCGTGCCAATTGCGGAATGCGTCGACGATTCGAGACGTCCTTCCACGGCGATATCTCAGTCGTGATAGTAGCACGAAGCCGGTTCCCTTCCAACTCCGCTCGGCCTTTTGGGCCGACGTGTCGGACCTCGGAAGCCGGAGCTCAGCGTTTGACATGGGACAAGTGCCCCTTTTATAATCGCTGTACCCGTCGCATGAAGAGGAACGAAAGTCCATGTCCGAGCTGGTAGAACAGTTTAAAGCACGCATTGCCCCTCGATTGGCCCATGTACGAGAACGTATCGCTTCGGCTGCAACGCGGGGAGGACGTTCCCCCGAGGCGATCACCCTTGTGGCCGTGAGCAAGGGGCATCCGGCCGAAGCCGTCGTGGCCGCCTATCAGCTGGGCGTGCGGGACTTCGGGGAGAATCGGGTGGAGGAAGCGGAGCCCAAGATGGCGCGTGTGGAGGAGCTTTTGGGGGAGGCGGCACGACGGGATCCTCCTCGCTGGCACCTTATCGGCCACATCCAGAGCCGTAAAGCGGCCCGCGCGATCGGCCCTTACGTCCTGATTCACTCCGTGGACCGTTTGAAGATCGCCCGGCGTTTGAACCGCTTTGCCCAGGACGCTCGGAGGGTGCAGCCCATTCTGTTGGAGGTGAACGTCTCCGGTGAGGAAACCAAATTCGGGTTCTCGCCGACGGAGGTCGTGAACGCGGTGGGGGAGATAGCCACGTTGGAATACCTGCGAATACAGGGGCTTATGACCATGGCCCCCCTTGTTCAGGACCCGGAGAAAGTGCGCCCCGTGTTCGCTGCGCTGCGAAGCCTTCGCGACCGTTTGGCGCTCCTGTATCCCGAACTGCAGTGGTACCACCTTTCCATGGGAATGACCAACGACTTCGAAGTGGCTATCGAGGAAGGGGCAACCATCGTGCGCATTGGCACGGCGATTTTCGGACCACGGACACAGGAGGAATGACCGTGCTTCAGGGGAAGACGTTGGCGTTTATCGGCTCTGGAAACATGGCCGAGGCCATGATCCGGGGGCTTCTCGAGCGGCACCTGGTGACCCCCGAGCAAATCGTGGCCAGCGGCCCGCGCGAGGTGCGGGCGAAGGAATTAAGGGAAAGGTACGGTGTGCGCGCTACCACGAATAACGTGGAGGCCGCGGAATCCGCTCACATCGTTGTCCTGTCCGTCAAACCTCAAGTGCTCCCCAAAGTGCTCCCCGAATTGCGGGGCCACCTCCAGCCCGGCGTCCTCATTCTCTCCATTGTGGCCGGGGCGCGCATTCGCAGCATTATGCACGGCTTAGGCCAGGGGCGCATTGTGCGGGCCATGCCCAATACCCCCGCGCAGCTGGGGAAAGGGATGACGGTGTGGACGGCCACGGAGTTGGTGGGCCCCTCTCTGCACACGCAAGCGCGGGCCATCCTGGGCGCACTGGGTGAAGAACTTTACGTGGAAGATGAGACGTATTTAGATATGGCGACGGCCCTATCGGGGACCGGGCCGGCGTACGTCTTCCTCTTCATGGAGGCGTTGATCGATGCGGGGGTGCACCTGGGGTTCTCGCGGCATGTGGCCGAGAAGTTGGTGCTCCAGACGATCGAAGGGGCCCTGGCCATGGCTCGGACGAGCAAACGGCATCCGGCCGTTTTACGGAACATGGTCACCTCCCCTGGGGGAACTTCCGCAGAGGCGCTCTACCAGTTGGAAAAGGGCGGTTTTCGAACGGTCCTTTCCAAAGCTGTATGGGCAGCTTTCAAGAAGTCTCGCTACCTCGGCGATCTCAGTGAGAAGGGATTAGAAGAATGATCGGACTTATTTTGCTGAAGACGGTGGACATTTTATTTACGATTCTTACCTGGGCTATTATCATCCGGGTTCTTTTATCCTGGATTCCGGGTGTGCCGTGGCATCACCCACTTGTGCGTGCGCTCATCTCCATTACCGATCCCATCCTGGAACCCGCACGGCGGATCATTCCTCCCATCGGCATGTTGGACATTTCGCCGATCGTTGTGCTCATCGTGCTGGAAATCGTGCACGAGTTCCTCGTGCGCCTCATTGTCAACCTGTTCCTCTTGTGACCGTGTGGAGGCGTTATGCCTGAGGGGGTAGGGGCTTTTACGCGTGAAACCCGTGAAGGAACCCACATTATGGTGCGGGTACAACCCCGGTCGCGGCGCAATCGCATCGAGGGCGTCCAGAATGACCGGTTGAAGGTGCGCCTGACCGCCCCACCGGTGGAGGGCGCGGCTAACGAGGCCCTGATCGCGCTCCTGGCGAAGGTTCTCCGTGTGCCCAAACGGGATGTGGCCATCGTGCGGGGTGTGCGAGGGCGCGAGAAAGTCGTCCTGGTCCGCGGCCTTACGCCCGCGGAGGTGAAAGCTCGTCTGGCCGGGGTTATAGGAGGAGGGTAATGCGTGTAGCCATATTCTCCGACGTACACGGCAATACCGCGGCTTTACGTCGTGTCTTGGCCGATGCTCGCGAGCGGGGCGCTGAAGCCTTTTACAACCTGGGGGACACGGGTAACGGGGAAACGCATCCCGTTCTGGCCCGGGTATCGCCCAAGTCGGTCATCGGGAATTGGGAGGTCTCTTCCTGGCAGACGTTGCCTTCCCCGTGGCGGGAACAGGTCCGTTCATGGCCCTTCATTCGTCGGGAGGGGGAGGTGTTCTTCTGCCACGCGAGCCCTGTGTGGCCGGAGACGGTGCGGACGTTGGAGGACGCCGCCCGGTACGTGCGGGAGCGAGGTTCGTGGTTTGCCTTGTTCCCTGCCCTACACCAGGACGAGGAAGCCCGCTGGCAGGCGTTTGCCCACATGGCCGAAGCGGGAGCACGACTTACCTTTCACGGACACACTCACGTCCAAGCAGCCTGGCAACTCACAGGGGACAATCGGTTGCGGTCCCTCTCGGGTCCACACATAGATCTGGCGCCGGATGCCCTCTACATCATCGGCGTCGGCAGTGTGGGACGACCTCTGGATGGTCCCGGTTGGTGTTATGCCTTGTGGGATACGGAGGCGCACCGGGTTACTCTCATCCGATTGCGGGAGGGGTGAACGATGCCCGTACCTGCAACATCTCTTCCCGAGCGCGTAGGACAATGGCTGCGGCAGGCACGGGCGTTGACCGGTTGGGATGCGACCCGCGTGCTACGGCAGGTGCGGACGGCCCGCGGTCGTACACGGTGGGAGCTCGTTCGGACGTTGCGTGAGTTGCCCCTGCGAGGAGGACACGTATCCGCTCTGGTCGCTCTGCTGGACGAAGGGGATGCGTTGTTGCGTTGGGAAATCGAGGAGGTGTTGAGCCATCTTCCGCCGCACCGCGTGGCGCCCGCGTGCCTCCTCCGCCTTGAACAGGGGGAACCGGAGGAGGGCCTGGCCTCGTGTATTCGGGTTCTTGCCGTGCTGAAAGCCGATAACGCCCTCGACACCATTGTCCGATATCAAGGACATCCTAGCGTCCACGTTCGGGTTGCGGTTGCCGACGCGTTGGCCCATTTTGTGGAGCACGTTCAGGCCCAGAACGCGTTGATCCAGCTCCTGCGGGACCCCGAGCCGGCCGTACGTCGGGCCGCCGTTTGGACTCTCCGGCGCAGTAACGTGCCCTGGGCCGGGCCTGTGCTGGAAGTCCAGGCCCGGGAGCGGCCTGAACCCTGGTGTGCATCCCGCTCCGCTATATCGCCTGGACGTGAGGGGGGAGGTTCTCATGGGGCATGATCGGCCTCTAACGCTCACATTGGGGGATATTCGGGTTCACGTCCTCTCCGACGGTGTCGTGTGGTGGGACGGCGGGGGGATGTTCGGTTTGACCCCTAAAGTCCTCTGGCAGCGGGCCATCCGACCCGTTCAAGCGGACGAATACAATCGGGTGCCCATGATGCTACGTGTCCTCCTCATCGAAGCTCAGGGCAAACGCATCCTGGTGGACACGGGCATCGGGGACAAACTCCCGGCCAAGGTCCGACGGCAAATAAATTTGGTGGGGGAAAGGAGGCTGCTTTCCCAGCTCCAGAACCTGGGCCTCTCCCCGGAGGACATCGACATCGTTGTCCTTACCCACCTGCACAACGATCACTGTGGCGGAAATACCTACTTGAACGACCGTGGGGAGGTGGTCCCCACGTTTCCCAACGCGGAGTACTGGATTCAACGTCGGGAATTGGCCGATGCCATGTTCCCCAACGAACGAACTCGGGGCACGTATTTCCGGGAGAATTTTCTGCCCCTGGAGGAGAACGGCCAACTGCGGATTATCGATGGGGATACGGATGTGGTCCCGGGCGTGTGGACTACGTTGACGCCGGGCCACACGGCAGCCCATCAGTGTGTGATCATCGAAGGGGGAGGAGAGTACGCCATTTTTCTCGCGGACGCGGTCTCCTGGGGCGTGTTCTTTGAACGCATGGCCTGGGTCCCTGCGTACGATCTGGAACCGATGGTCAGCATTCACACGAAGAAACGTCTGGCCCGGTGGGCTTTGCATCACCATGCTTGGCTCATTTTCCAACACGACGCACGTTTTGGCGTGGCGACTCTCGAAGCGCACGGCAGCGCGCTCATTGTCCATCCTGTCGAGGAGGAACGGAGGGAGCATGGTGATTGAACCGGCTCGGCTATCGCAACGGAGAGCGTCGGAATACGGCCGCGCTTGCCCACATGCTACGATATGTGCACCCCGCCCATGAAGTCAACAAGATCCGGTGAGTCGACCCTCCATCAGAATTTGGCCCGCGCGTCGGCCCTGGGGATTCTCCTCCTGGCTTTCGGCTTGCGGGTGTGGCAGCTGGACGTTCAATCCCTGTGGCATGATGAGGGATTGTCATGGTGGTTTGCCCGTCAGCCTTTGACCCAGCTCTTGACGCACGTGGCCGGAACGGAGCATCCCCCCCTTTATTTCCTGGCCCTGGGGTGGTGGATACGTGTTGCCGGCGATAGCGTGTACGCGCTTCGCTTTTTGTCCGTCATTGGGGGGACGGTGACCGTCGCGCTCCTCATCCGGTTGGCTCAACGATGGAGGATGGCCTCCGTAGGCCTTCTTGCTGCCCTTTTCCTCGCCTGGAATCCTTTCCACATCTGGTACTCCCAGGAAGTGCGTTCCTATGCCTGGTTGCCTTTCGTGGCCCTCCTGCTCGTTTGGGAAGGGGAACGATGGGCCCGAACGCGGCGGAGAAGCGCGGGGATACGGTATGGGATATTGACGGGGTTTGCCCTTTACGTGCACCCATTTCTGGGCTTCCTTCTCCTCGCCCACGCGGTGTACTTCCTCCTCCGCCGGTGGAGGGCGACCTTCTCCTGGCGTGAAGCGGTCCGCGCGCTTTGGCCGTTCGGCATTACAGCCCTCTTTTTCTTGCCCTGGGTTGTTCCCACCGTGGGGCAACTTCACACGAACCGCACGTATTTCTACTGGGGGTACCTGAACCTCACCCGCGCGGTCCGGAATACGGCTCAGGCGCTGGCCTATTTCCCCCTCCCCGAGGCCATCCGACCGACCTACCTTCCCCGTGTGACCTTTCTGCTCTGGGGACTGGCAGCCATTGGCTCGGTGATAGGATTGCGTCGTCGTTGGGGGTGGTGGGTCGTCCTCGGTACCTGGTTTCCCCTTGCGTTGACTTTGGGCGTGGCCTACATGTGGCCCAAGTATGCCCCCCGCTACGTGATTTACGTGTTGCCCTTCTGGCTTCTCCTGGTGGCGACGGCCCTCCTCGCCCCCGTCCAGCTGGTTCGCGGGACAAAAGACGATGTCGTGGCTTGTATGGCGGGGACGTTCTTGGCCCTTTTCATCATCGGTTACGGGGTGACGAGCTGGCAGGTGCGCGAGCTCACCAATCGGCCCGAGGCCGCCCGCCCCGACTTCCGCGGTCCCATCACATTTCTCCACGAGAAAGCCCAGCCCGGGGATGTGCTCTTTCTCGTAGGGGGACACATGGAGCCCGTTGTGCGTTATTACCTGCGGCGGGATGATGTGATGCTGCGTCCTCTGCCGCAAGGGTTGCTCCTGGATTTGGGGAATCCCCTCCGGTGGGGGCCGGTGGCCGAGGCGTTCAACGAGGTGACAAGGAACCGTTCCCGTGTGTGGGGCGTGTTCTGGCAGGAGGATCTGGCCGACCCACAGCGTTTGGTCTACAGCGTCTTGAACCTGTACGGGTGTGCTTTGTTGCCCACGGGGCTCACGGAGCGGGTAGATGTGGGGCTATACCTGATCCCCCGTCCTCTGACATTGCCCCCGACGCCCACCCCCACGTATCCCATCGGTGTGCCCTTCCGCAACGGTCTCGTCCTGGAAGGGTTTCACGCGGCCCGTCTTTTCTCCCCTCACACGGCCCCGGATGTGTGTTTCCGGGATCGGCAACAGCCTCACCCCACCGTTCAAGTGGCAGCGGGGGAGACTTTGTACGTCGTTCTCCTCTTTCGGCCCCGGCGCCCTTTGACCGGGGATCTGATGGGGTTCGTCCACCTCGTCAACACGGCCGGAAACAAAGCATTCGCCCTCGACGATCGGCTACTGGGCGATTTCGTTTATCCCGTATGGCGGTGGCAAGTGGGTGAGATCGTTCAGCAAACATTTGCCCTTTCCCTGCCTCGGGACCTCCCCCCGGGGGACTATGCTTTGGAGATGGGGTTGTATCATCCCCAAACGCTTCAACGGGTCGACCCCCTACCCCGGTCCATCCCCTCGGGTCGGGTCGACGGTTCGCGGATCCTTTACGGTCCCGTTCGCGTCCTGAGCCCTTGAACGGGGAAACGGGGGCAGCAAATTTGCTCGAATGTGCCAATGGGTGCAGGATCAGGGGGCAGTACACCGGAGAAATAGTGACGCAAGAAGCTGAACCGGAGGGATTGATGAAGCGGTTTTGGGGGATAAGTGGGTTGCTTTTGGCAGTACTCTTCTCCCTTGTGGTCGGGGGGTGTGCAGTGCCTTTCCGTCCCCTTCTGTACGACGTCTCCGTCCAACCCGAGGTCATCTCGCCCAACGCGGACCGGGTTGACGATGTGACGCTCATTCGCTATGCCCTGGGGCGGAACGCGTACATCTCTATTTTCTTCACCGATGCTGCCGGTCATACGTACTACTTTCGACGGCATCAGCGAAGGGCCCGGGGCCGGTACGCCGTGTATTGGGGAGGCGTCATCGAGGGGACCAAGGTGTACGAGACCCCTTATGGTCGCCAGATGGTGTTGAACCGCGTCCTCCCCGCGGGCACTTACACGTGGGTCATCGAGGCCGAGGACGACCGGGGGAACAGGGAGCGCCGTGAGGGGCAGATTACGATTCAGGACCCGGATACTTCCGTGCCGGAGCTGCGCAATTTCGCGGTCAGCCCCCGGGTGTTCACGCCGAACCAGGACGGCATCGACGATCGCGTGGCCGTCACCTATTACCTGAGTGAGGATGTCGCGGACATCACCGTCTCCCTCATGCCCATCGATGAAGATCCCCTGCACCCCAAGGAGGTCCCGTGGCTCCTGGCCGAAGTGGAGCGGGAGATCAAGCCCACGCAGAAGGGCCTCCATTACATCGATTATGAAGGTGGGGTCGACAACGAAGTCGATCCCCCGCCCGACGGTACGTACCAGATTGTCGCCCGGGCCCAGGACGCCGCGGGGAACACGACGCTGGTGACGACGACATTGACCATTGTGGAAGGTGGGGTTCCCCGGGCCGACATCTTGAACGGCGAAGTCACCATGTACGATATACGGGACCGTGACCGCTTTCTCGCGGTGGGCGATACCCTCGTGTTCACGGCGACGGTGGAGAATTACGGCCATGTGCCCATTCGGACGTCCGGCCCTCCTCCGGGGACTCACTACAACCTGGACGAGAATTTCAACACGCTGGCCGTGCGCGAGGGGCAGCGTGCCTGGCACGAACAAGCCGGTGTCTGGCGTTTCGGCATTGATTTTCAAACCAACGGGGGGCAGGATTACCCCTTCCGTTGGGCCGTTGGACGACGCGAGGACCTGGAATGTCGGCTCATCGACGGGGAGGAACAATGTTATCTCATGCCGGGCAAACGGGGCCTGGTCTACGGTACGATTACGATCAACTACGTTCCCCCTCGCAACAACATTGTCTTTTGGGCCGGACTCATTCACGAGGACGTGGGAATTTTGCCCTTCAACAACCGGGTCGACCCCCACGAAATTCACATCGACATCCCGTAACGGTGGGTGAGACGGGCACATGGACGGGAAAGACGCCGTGCGCCATCTGAGTGTGGTCCTGGTGAGCTGGAACGTGAAGGACTGGCTTCGGCGGGCCCTCGCTTCCATACCCCGGGGCGTCTCCTCACCGGAGCATTGGCGCATCAGTGTATGGGTTGTGGACAACGCTTCCTCCGACGGGACCCCGGAGATGGTCCGCTCCGAATTCCCCCATGTGCACCTCATTGCCCTGGAGGAGAATCTGGGATTCGCTGCGGCCAATAACATCGCCCTCTTTGCCCAGGGCCTTTTGCCCGGGGAAAGCGATCCCACCCTGTACCCCCGTTCCCGCCCTTACGTGCGCCGAATGCACTTCCAACCGCCGGATGCCAAACCGGAGGCCGTCCTCTTTCTCAACCCGGATGCGGAGGTGCAGCCCCACGCCATCGAGAGATTATGGGAGGGGCTGTTCGCCCACCCGCGCACGGGCATGGTCGGCCCGCACCTGGTGTACGGAGATGGGCGTCATCAACCCAGCGCTTTCCGTTTTCCGGGCCTAATTCAGACCTTCCTCGACTTTTTCCCTTTGCACCCCCGTGTGTACGCCTCTCGCCTCAACGGTCGTTACGGTGCCACCCTGTTTCAGGGACAAGCCCCCTTTCCCGTGGACTTTATCTTGGGCGCGGCCATGTTGGTCCGTAGGGAAGTTATCGAGACGGTGGGGGGCTTCGACGAGGGGTATTGGCTTTATTGCGAGGAAATGGATTGGGCCCGCAGGATCCGCAAGGCCGGATGGGAGATTCGCGTGGTTCCCCAGGCCCTCGTCGTCCACCACGAAGGGCAAAGCAGCCGTCAATTTCGGGAACGCGCCTTCGTGGCCCTGTGGGAAAGCCGTCTGCGCTATTTCCGCCGTTATCACGGCCCCTGGTTCAACACCCTTTTGCGTGGTATCATCCGTCTCGGATTGCTCAAACGGTATTGGGCCGCATATCGGCTCCCCCCCGAAGAGCGAAAACGCCACATACGGGCGTACACCCAAATCCTGGACCTGTTGCGGAAATGAACGAGCGCGAGCAAATTACCGTTGTCATTTTGACTCTCAATGAGGCAAAACACATCCGGGAATGCATCCGGGCCGCGCGCCGTGTAGCAGATACGATTCTCATATCCGACAGTTTCAGTACGGACGGCACCCCGGAGATTGCCCGCGAGGAAGGAGCTATCGTCCAAGAACGCGCCTTCGATAATTACGCCAACCAGCGTAACGCCGCGCTGGAACAGGTGCGGACCCCGTGGGTTTTCTTCGTCGACGCGGACGAACGCGTGACCCCCGAATTGGCCCAAGAGGTCCTCCAGGCCGTGCAGGACCCCGAACACGCGGGCTGGTGGGTGCCCCGCTACAACTACATCGTAGGCCGTCTTATTCGCGGCGGGGGATGGTATCCCGACTATCAACTTCGTCTTCTCCGCACCGAACTGGCTCGTTATGACCCAACCCGGGAGGTCCACGAGGTCGTTCAATTGGAGGGGAAGGCGGGGTACCTCAAGGAGCACCTCATTCATTATAACTACGAGAGCTGGGCCCAGTTCCACGCGAAACAACGTCGGTACGCGCGGCTCCAGGCCCGGGTGTTGTACAAGGAGGGGATAAAACCCCACGTGTACACCTATGTCACGATGCCCGTGCGGGAATTTTGGCGTCGCTATGTGACCTTGAAGGGCTTTCGGGATGGATATTATGGTTTGAAATTGGCCGCGCTCATGGGATGGTACACGTTCGTCACCTATCGCGAGCTCGGCCGTCTCCTCCGCAAGGCAGAGAAGGCCACGACATCCGACTAACGGAAGAGGTCGAGTTCGCGTGGCCTTAACAGGTCACGAAGGCGCCCTTCCCCGGCCCGGTAGCGGGCCCCCCGTATGAGGACGACGGGGATACCCTCGGCCCCCTGCCCCATGACGGCAGAGGCAGCCGCTGCCAGCTCGTCGGCCGTGCCCACCACCGTCACCTGGAGTGTGCGTCCCAGGAGGTCGGGCTCCCCCCGGCGGTCGGTGATGGGAATCATTCCCGCCACACCGATGGCAACACCCACCGTCCCCAGACGCCAGGCACGTCCGTGGCTGTCGTTGATGATGACGGCCACGTTTTGCACCCCGAACATGCGCTGCCAGGCCTTTCGCAAGGCTCGTGCCGACGCGTCGGGGTCACGAGGGAGGAGGAGGACCCAATCCTCGTGTCCCTTGACGTTGGAATGGTCGATGCCCGCGTTGGCGCAGACGAACCCCAAACGGTGCTCTACGATAATGAGGCCGGGGCGGACCCGCAGGACTTCGTTGGACTCTTGCAAGATGAGCTCCACCAGCCGGGGGTCTTTTTGGGCCTTCTGGGCCAACGCCAGGGCCTCCTGCGAAGGGGAGACGTCGGGCAGGTACACCCAGCGGCCTTCCGCTTTGGAGACGATTTTCTGGGCAACGACCAGGACATCTCCCTCTTCAATGCTTTCTCCTAGGCGACGGAGGCCCTGGGCCACCAACGCAGCAACGTCATCCCCCGTCTGTACCTGGGGAATGCCGGGCACACCGATGCACAGCAAGCGGGATGAATTCTCCATGGATTTCGTTCCTCTCCTAACGTTATTTCCCCACCCGTGATAAGATAATACGGTCGAAGCATACACGCGACCGCCCGGCCTGAACAAGTGAGGAGCTTACTCTTGGAGGAGGTTGTCATGGCCCAACACCGCGTTGTACTCTCACCCGACCGATTCTTCGACCCCAACCCGGAGCAGCGTGACATGGCCCGACACCTTTACGGGCTGGTAGCCCATCTGCCGATCGTTTCCCCCCACGGGCACGTGGATCCACGGATGTTCGCCGATCCCGATTACCGTTTTGGCTCGCCGGCGGAACTCTTCATCATCCCGGACCATTACGTCTTTCGGATGTTGTACTCTCAGGGGATTCCCCTGGAGAAGTTGGGAATTCCCCGACGGGATGGGGGAGAGGTGGAGCGCGATCACCGCAAGATCTGGCAGATCTTTGCGGAACACTTCTACCTTTTCCGTGGGACGCCTACGGGCATCTGGTTGACCCAGGAACTGCACGACGTGTTTGGGGTGGACGTTCCCTTAAACGGGGAGACGGCCCAGGTGATTTACGACCACATCGAGGCCAAACTGGCCCAACCCGAATACCGACCACGACGCCTTTTCGAACGTTTTAACATTGAGGTCCTGTGCACAACGGATATGGCCACATCGACCCTGGAATACCACAAAGCCATCCGCGAATCCGGTTGGTCCGGCCGCGTGCTTCCCACGTTCCGCCCGGACGATGTCATTCACGTGAACGCTCCCGGATGGAAGGAGAACATTCACCTGTTGGGCGAGCTGAGCGGGGTGGATGTGCACGATTACGGCAGTTTCGTTCGGGCCCTGGAAGTGCGCCGTGAGCAATTCAAGGCCCTGGGAGCCCGGGCGACCGATCACGCGACCTTGACCGCGTACACGGAGCGGCTGAGCGAGCAGGAGGCGGATCGCATCTTCCGGCGCGCCTTGCAGGGCGAGGCCACGGAGGAGGACGCACAACGCTTCGCCGGGCACATGATCGTGGAAAGCGCTCGCATGAGTATCGAGGATGGGTTGGTCATGCAATGGCATGTGGGGGCTTTTCGCAATCACAACCGGCTCATTTACGAGCGCTTTGGTCCGGACAAAGGGGCCGACATTCCCGTTGCCACGGAATTCACCCGCAGCCTACGCCCTCTTCTGAACGCTTTTGGCAACGATCCCCGCCTGACCCTCATTCTTTTCACGCTGGACGAGTCCACTTACGCGCGGGAGCTGGCCCCCCTGGCCGGACATTACCCGGCCCTCCGCCTGGGACCCCCGTGGTGGTTTCACGACAGCCTCAACGGGATGCGTCGCTACTTCGACCGGGTCATGGAGACGGCGGGGCTCTACAACACGGTGGGGTTCAACGACGACACCCGAGCCTTCCCCTCCATCCCGGCCCGCCATGATGTGTGGCGTCGGGCCAGTGCCAACTGGTTGGCCGGTCTGGTCGTCCGGGGGATCATCACGGTGGCGGAGGGTGAGGAGATGGTCGTGCAGATGGCCTATTCCCTGGCCAAAGAGGCTTACCGCCTGTGATCGTCGGTGGAAGGGCAGCGCGTACGGGTTTCCGGCGCCCGGTCACGAGAACCGAGCGCCGGAAATCTTATTGTTCGAGGCCGCTGGGAGCGGCGATAGTGGTCGCGTGTTGTATGACGTAACGGTAGGTCTCGGTCGTCGAGGGGTTGATGCGGGAGAAGAAGAGGTTGGGGAACAGGCCGATAACGAAGAACATGATGACCAGAGGAACCAGTACCGCGATCTCCCGTGCCTTCAAATCTACGAGATGTCGGTTCTCCTCTTTGGTCAGAGGCCCTTGCATGACCTGCCGGAAGGCGTGCAGGAGGTACCAGGCCCCTACGATAACCCCCGGGGCGGCCAGCGCGGCAAACCAGGGGTGTTTTTGGAAGGTGCCGAGGAGGATGGAGAATTCTCCCACGAACCCGTTCAATCCGGGAAGGCCGGCAGAACTCAGCACGGTCACGAGGAGGAAGAAACCGTAGACCGGCATGACGGCCCATATGCCTCCGAATTCGTCCAACATGCGGGTATGGCGCCGCTCGTAAATCATCCCCACAAGCAAGAACAACGCCCCCGTGCTCAACCCGTGATTGATCATCTGAAGAACCGCGCCGCTCATCCCCTGGGGGGTGAGGGCGAAAAGGCCCAGCATGACGAACCCCAGGTGGGCGACGGAGGAATAGGCCACGAGTTTCTTGAAATCCCGTTGGCGCAGGGCCACCAGTCCACCGTACAGGATCCCTATCACGGCTAAAGTGAGGAACACATCGGCCAGGCGGGTCGCGGCCATAGGGAACAGGGGAAGAGCAAAGCGGATATATCCGTACGTCCCCATCTTCAGCAGGAGACCGGCCAGAATGACCGAGCCCGCGGTAGGGGCTTC
>WGAA01000324.1 GCA_015489285.1 Anaerolineae bacterium
CCGTCGGGGTCCAGCTCATTGTGGAACGCCCTACCCATACCATCGAAGCCAACGTCCTGGGAACCCATGCCATCCTGCGCATGGCCAACCGGTACCGTAAGCCGGTCCTCCTCACCTCGACTTCGGAGGTGTACGGGAAGGGGGTGCGGGTGCCCTTCCGGGAGGATGATGACGTGGTGCTGGGCCCGACGATCCGATCCCGTTGGGCCTATGCGGCCTCGAAAATGGTCGACGAGTTCCTGGCCCTGGCATATTGGCACGAACAGAAGTTACCTGTTATAATAGTGCGGCTGTTTAACACCGTGGGACCACGACAGACAGGCCGATACGGGATGGTGATTCCCCGTTTCGTGGGACAGGCGTTGCGGGGAGAACCCATTACCGTGTACGGCGATGGCTCCCAAAGTCGCACCTTTTGCGATGTGGGGGACGTGGTCGAGGCGCTCGTAGAGCTGTCCCAGTGCCGAGAGGCGGTAGGTCAGGTGTTCAACGTGGGCAGCACTCGGGAGATCACGATTCGTGAGCTGGCGATGCTTGTCAAGTCACGCCTGCAGAGTCCTTCGGAGATCGTGTTCATCCCCTACGAGCAGGCCTATGGACCGGGATTCGAGGACATGCAACGGCGTGTCCCTGACATATCGAAGATCAGCACGTTGCTGGGGTGGAAGCCCAAAATTCCGCTGGAGACGACGATCGACAGAGTCGCGCAGGCCATACAAGAAGAACGTAGCGTCTCAGGACCCACCGAATAGGGTCGAGCATAAGATGCGGGTGCGGGGGAAACATCTTATGTTCGACGCAATGGTTATTCGCGTTTCACCCACAATTGAGGAGATGTCCCCCGATGGCCTTAGCATGGTATGTGTTGTACACCAAGCCGAACGCGGAGTACCGGGTTGCGCGCCACCTGGAAGAACGAGGTATCGAGGTTTTCTTCCCCACGTTGCGCACGCAGCGCCCGCGCCGAGGGTACTCCACCGTCCCCCTGTTCCCTTCCTACGTGTTCTTCCGAGCCGACATGTCCGGGTTAGATATGTCCCTCCTTCGCTGGACCCCGGGGTTGCGTTACATTGTCAAGTTCGATAACAAGCCCGCGGCCGTCCCCTCCGGGGTGATCGAATACCTGCGCCGCAAGGTGGAGGAGATCAACGCCGCGGGGGGACTTCCCACTCACAACTTCAAGCCGGGCGACCGGGTGATCATCCGCTCGGGCCCTATGGCCGGTTTGGAGGCCATTTTCCTGGGGCCCATGAAGCCCACGGAACGGGTGAACGTCCTCCTCGAGTTCCTGGGACGTCTGACCCGGGCCCAAATCCCCGTGGAATTTCTCGAACTGGCTTCCGATGAGGAGATCGCCCGGGCCCTCGAGGCCAGCGCGCCGCGCAAGCGCCGACGCCGTACTCGGGGGAAAGGCCGGGTCATCCGGTACAAGAAGTAAATCATGCCCAACACACTCTTCCTGACGGGTCCTCCGGGGGTGGGCAAGACCACGGTGATCCGCCGCGTGGTGGAGCGGGTGGGGCCCCGTGCGGGGGGTTTTTACACCGAGGAGGTCCGCCAGGGGGGCAAGCGGATGGGGTTCCGCCTTGTCACCCTGGCCGGCGAGCGGGCCTGGCTGGCCCGACGGGGGGCCGAAAGCCCCTATCGGGTTGGCGCTTACGGGGTGGATGTGGCCGCCCTGGACGCGGTCGGGGTACCGGCCATTTGGGAAGCCATCCACCACAAGGAGATTATCATCGTGGACGAGATCGGGCGGATGGAGCTCTTCTCCAGGGCCTTCAAGGAGGCCGTTCTCGCCGCGATCGCCTCGGTGAAGCCCTTCCTGGCCACGGTGATGCTGAAACCCCACCCCTGGGTCGACCCCCTGAAATCCCGCCCCGACGTCGTCGTGTGGACGGTGACCCGGGACAACCGCGATGGGTTGCCCGAACGGGTGCTCCGTTGGCTGGAATCACACGTCGAAGACCAGGGTCGCTTCGACCCCCTCTGACGTCTCCCGGATCTCCAGGTCGTGGTACGTGACCGCCTTGATCTTGGAGAACTCGCTCTCCCCGACGAAGCCGCGCACCGTGGCTTCCAGGTAGTCCGGGCGCAGGGTGTGAATGTCCACTTCGGTGAAGATCTCTCCGTAGACTTCCGTGTAGAAGAGCAGCTCGTTTAGCCAGGCAACGAGGAGGGAAGGGTAATCCACCCCTTCCACGGTGATGCGCCGTTCCACATCGGGACCGGTACGGCGGGCCGTGCCCATGAGGGCGTACATGGCCAGCGCCGCGTTGCGGAAGAGGTCCGCGTAATCCTCACCCCACACGCGTATTTTCCAATCCGCGGTGTGGTCCAGCTCCTCAAAGGGGATCTTCGGCTGTCGACGGCTCATGACAACACTCCTCTAAGGCCAGGAGACTCGCAGCCCGGGCCAGGTCCTCCCGAATTTGGGCCACGAGGGCCTCGGGCGACTCGAATTTCCGCTCCGGGCGGAGGCGTTCCACGAACTCCAGGCGGAGGGGCTGGTAGTAGATGTTCCGCCGAAGCCCGATGATGTGCGTCTCGATGGTCCGGGTGGGATTGGCCCCGGCCACCGTCGGCCGGTACCCCACGTTGGTCGCGCTGGGCCACCGTTCACCGTCCAGGTACGCCCACGTGGCGTACACCCCGTTGGCCGGGATGAGACGGTTGGGAGCGAAGGCCAGGTTCGCGGTGGGCACACCGATGCGCCGTCCCCGTCCATCCCCGTGAATGACAATCCCCCCGACCGCGAAGTACCGTCCGAGAAGGCGGGCCGCCTTGCGCATGTCCCCCTCTTCCCCCACGACCTGCCGGATGTAGTTGCTGCGCACCGGCTCGCCGTCCAGGAAGAAGGGGGGCACCACGTGTAACGTGTATCCCAGCTCCTCTCCCAGGTTTCGGAGGCGTTCCACCGTTCCCTCCCGCCCGCGTCCCAGCGCGAAGTCGGGGCCCACCCAGAGGCTACGCAGGCCCATGCGGTGGACGATTTCCTCCATGAAGGCCCGCGCGCTCATCTGGGCCACCTGAACGGTGAACCGAACGACCGCGACGACTTCGACCCCGATGCTTTCCAGCAAGGCCAGCCGTTCCTCCCAGGAGGAGATGTAGGCCATCCGGGCCCCCGGGTGGAGGACGAGACGGGGATGGGGCTGGAAGGTGATGACGGCCGGTGTTCGCCCGTGGGCCTTGGCGTCCTCCACCACATGCCGGATGAGGTGACGGTGCCCCAGGTGAACCCCGTCGAAGTTGCCGATGGTGACGGTGGTCTCGCCGCGAAAGTGGTAGGTGAACATGTTCTGGATAATGTGCATGGGCCTTACGACCTCCTACGAGTCGCCAGGATGAAGGACTTTCTTCGGATGCCAGCGTTTTCGGGCCGCGTCCCAGCGGAGCATGGCCACCAGTCGACCGTTGTAGTAGGCGCGACGCCATTCCCCTTCTTCCTCTCCCGGGGGAAGCCCCCGCGGACTGCGTCCGTGTTGCACCTGAGCCCACTGCTCGGGGGTGAGGTGGACGGGAGGAATGTGGCGCAGGCCCGCGTCCACGGGGAGGAGGTAGGCACGCCAGTCGGAAGCCGACTCCAAAACGCGCAGGGGAACGGCATCCTCGACGCGAAAGGGACCACTGGCCAGCCGCCGGAGGGCGGTGACGTGACCGCGCGTGTTCAGCGCCCGGGCGATGTCCCGGGCCAGGGCCCGCACGTAGGTGCCCGCACTGCACGTCACCCGCAGGGTCAATTCCGGCGGCTGCCAGGCTTCCAGGTCCAGGGCGTAGATGTGTACCCGACGAGGGGGCGGGGTGACGGGGCGGCCCATGCGGGCCCATTCGTATAGCCTGCGTCCCCGGTGGCGTATGGCCGCGTGGGCCGGGGGTACTTGTTCGATGGTCCCCGTAAACCGGCGCAGGACGGCCCGAATGGTTTCCTCGTCCAACGGGGGCACGGGCGCTCGCTCCACGATTTCCCCCTCCGCGTCCAGGGTATCCGTCTCCTCACCCAGGCGCAGGGTGAAGCGGTATTCCTTGTCGTGGCCCGTCATGAATTCGATGAGGCGGGTGGCTTGCCCCACGGCGACGACAAGGACGCCGGTGGCCAGGGGGTCGAGGGTGCCCGTGTGCCCCACGCGACGGTGGCCGATGAGACGCCGTACGACGTCGACCACGTCGTGGGAGGTCAGGCCGCGCGGTTTGTCTATGTTGAACAGGCCGTCCACGGAGACATGCCCTTGTCCTGTTTCTTTCATGCTTCTCCCGCGTGTTGCAGCATCTCTTTGACCTGGGCCAGGACTCGTGGGATGACGTCGTCCAGGGAGCCGTTCAGGGTGGCGCCGGACGCCTGGGGATGACCTCCTCCTCCGAGAGCGAAGGCCACGCGGGACACGTCGACGCCCGGCCGCGAGCGGAAGCTGACGTTCACACGGCCGTCGGGCTTTTCTGTGAAGACGATACCCACGAGCATTCCCTCCGCGGCGGTGATGAAGGAGACAAGGCCGCCGTCGTTTTCCTCCCGGTGTCCGGCTTCCTCGCGCATGGCCTCGGTGATAATGGTCCAGATGATGCCCTCCTTTTCGATGTGAAGGTGGGGGAGGGCAAGGGCCCAGAGTTTGATCAGGGAGAGGGGCTTGCGGTTGAAGGTGAGTTCGGTGATTTCACCTATCGGGGCGCCCAGTTCGACCAGGTGGGTGGCCACGTGCATGACCCGGGCGTTCACGTTGGCCGTGCGCAGTCCCCGGGTGTCGGTGAGTAAGCCCGTGAGGATGTAGGTGGCCACGCGAGGGGTCAGGGGCCAGTTCTGGGCTCGGGCCAGGTGATAGACCATCTCGCAGGCCGCGACGGCCCGCGGTTCGACCCAGTTGACGGTGCCGAAAAGGGTGTTCGTGGCATGGTGGTCGATGTTGATGAGGGGAAGGTGGCCGAACTGTTCGGGATCGTAGGGGCTCCCCATGCGGTCGATGTCGCTCAGGTCGATGCTGATGATGGCGTCCACGTCGGGGGGGATGGTGCGCTGGAATTCGTCCACGTGCGGTAGCCAGTTGACCTGGTAGGGAACGGGGTCCTGGCATATGGGTATGGCCTGTTTCCCCTGTTCCCGGAGCAGGTGGACGAGGCCCAAGGTGGAGCCGATGGCATCGCCGTCAGGGGCGACATGGGTGATGACGGCGACGGTCTCGAAACCCTCCAGCGCGTCGCCGAGTTCAGGCGGGACGGGGAGGGCCTCCGGGGGATGTGGTGTGTTCATGGGTCATTCTTCCTCGGCGTTCTGGTGTTCCCGCTCGGCCCGTTCACGGGCGATCTGTTCCAGGAGCGCGTCGATGTGTCGCCCGCGGATATAGGAGTCGTCGAATTTGAAGTGCAGTTCGGGCACGCGACGTAGCCGGGTACGGTGGGCCAGTTCGGAGCGGAGGAATCCGGCCGCGCGTTCCAGCGCGCGGAGCACCTCCTCGGTCTCCGATTCGTCGCCCAGGTGGGTGAAGTAAATGTTCGCGTTGCGCAGGTCCTGGGAGACTTCCACGTCGGTGATGGTGACGCCGCTCAGTCGCGGGTCACGGGTCTCCCGCTGGAGTACCGTGCTCAGAACCCGCTGGATAAGGTCGGCCACCTTGTATTGGTAGGTGGTTTTCATCTTCATGGCTCATACTTCCTCCACGCGGTATGCTTCGATGATGTCGCCCTCTTTGACGTCGTCGAAGCCGTCGAGGCGTATGCCGCACTCGTATCCCTCGCGGACTTCGTTGACGTCCTCCTGGTACCGGCGCAGGGAGGCGATGCGACCGTCGTAGACGACGGTGTCCCCGCGCCACACACGGACATTGGCGCCCCGCGGGATGGTGCCTTCGGTGACGTAGCAGCCGGCCACTCGGCCCTGGCGCACTTTGAAGGTCGCCCGCACTTCGGCCCGCCCCAGGAGGACTTCCCGTTTTTCGGGTTCGAGGAGACCGGTCATGGCCTTCTCCACGTCCTCCAGGAGGTGGTAAATCACGTTGTAGAGGCGGATGTCCACCCCTTCCTGTTCGGCCAGGCGCCGGGCCGCGGGGTCGACTTTGACGTTGAAGCCGAGGATGACGGCCTGGGACGCGGCCGCGAGCATGACGTCCGATTCGCTGATGTTGCCCACGCCCTGGTGGAGGATCTCCAGCTCGATCTCCTCGTGTTGTTCGTTGAGCTTGTTCAAGGAGGAGACGATGGCTTCCAGGGAGCCCTGGACGTCGGCTTTGATGATGAGGTTGAGGGTCTTGACTTCGCCCGCCTGGATCTTGGCGAACATCTGGTCCAGTGTCAGGCGTTTCTGTTTTTCCTCCCGGGCTCGCCGTTTGGCTTCCGCGCGTTCCTCTGCCATGGCCCGGGCCACGCGCTCGTTTTCCACCACCTGGAAGATGGTGCCCGCAGGGGGGACGTCGGAAAGGCCCAGGACCTGGACCGGGGTCGAGGGAGGGGCTTCCTTGATGGGCCGACCCTGGTCGTCGAACATGGCCCGCACGCGGCCCCACACGTCGTCGATGACGATGACGTCTCCCACGCGCAGGGTGCCGTTTTGGACGAGGAGGGTGGCCATGGGGCCCCGGAAACGGTCGAGTTTGCTCTCGATGACGGTGCCCACGCATTGCCCTTCGGGGTTGGCACGGGTGCCGATCTCTTCGGCCACAAGGAGGACGGCCTCCAGCAGGTCTTCGATGCCCTGCCGTTGTTTGGCAGAGATGGGGATGGCCATGACGTCCCCGCCGTAGTCTTCGACGATGATGCCCTGGTCGGCCAGTTGGCTTTTGACCATCTCGGGGTTGGCGTCGGGCTTGTCGATTTTGTTGATGGCGATGACCATGGGCACGTCCGCGGCCCGGATGTGGTTGATGGCCTCGATGGTCTGGGGCATGACGCCGTCATCCGCGGCGACGACGAGGATGGCCACGTCGGTGGCCTGGGCCCCCCGGGCTCGCAGCGCGGTGAAGGCTTCGTGGCCGGGCGTGTCCAGGAAGGTGATCTTCCGTCCGTCCTTCAATGTGACCTGGTAGGCACCGATGTGCTGGGTGATCCCCCCGGCCTCTTGGGCGGTGACGTTGGTTTCCCGGATCGCGTCCAGGAGGGTGGTTTTGCCGTGGTCCACGTGACCCAGGACGGTCACGACGGGAGGCCGCGGCTGAAGTTTGCTTTCGTCCTCCACTTCGAGGATGCGCTGGCGCAGGGTCTTGGGGTGTTCTTCGACCTCGCCCTCCTCCTCCACGATCTCCGGTTGGGCTTCTTTGACCTTGTAGCCCAGCTCTTCCACGACGATGGCCGCGGTGTCGTAGTCCAGCGTTTGGTTGATGTGGGCCATGACGCCCAGGTTCATCAGGGCTTTGATGATCTCAATGGGGCTACGACCGATGAGGTTACCCAGCTCGCGCACGGTGATGTGGGGGGGAAGCTCGATCTCGTCGCCGACCTGAGGGGTCTCCGATGTCTTCTTCTTATCCCCCTCCAGCAAGGCGTCCAAGGCCTCTTCGTCGTGTTCTTCGCGGGTGTAGTCGTGGAATTTGGCACCGGGACGGTTGTGACGGCGCCCACGACGCTTTCTCTTGCGCGCCATGTGGTAACCGCGTGTGGGTTTTGGCTCGATAGCGCTTTTGTGTTGTCGAAAAACGGTCATATTCTTCTTCCCCCTTCCCTCGTTGTTCGTTGTCGTTTGAAGTGGATTTGAAGCTCGTCGGCCCGGTCCACAAAAAAAGGCCGCCCCGAGCATACGTCCGGCAGCGGCCGAGAAACAGGTAGAAGATAGGGTTACAGGTTGTGTTCCGGCGACGATCTCACATCATTGTCGCCGTCCTCCCGGTATGTGAGTTCTACCCCGCCTCGGGACCGGTGTCCTGGGCATCATGAGGTTTCTCCTACCGCGGCCGGTTGTTGCTCGCGTATGATACGGGCATATTCGATTAGGGCGTGACGCGCTTGCTCGTCCAGGGTGGTGCGTAAGGCCCGTTGGAGTTTGGGTATGGCGACTTTCATGTCCCAACACGCGGGATTCTTGCATAGGTAGGCTCCTCGTCCCGCTTTCTTCCCCTGGGGGTCGATTTCTACCCGTCCCTCAGGGGTCCGAACGATGCGGACGAGGTCCCGCTTGGGATAGCTTGTGCCACAGACCACGCAGGTCCGCATGGGTACATGTTTCTTGGCCATGGTTCTCACCCCGGACGCGTCCTTTTCCCCAGCAGCGTCAATCCTCCTGATCTCCCTCCAGCAATTGTTTCATGGCCAGCTGGTCCAGGTAGTCCACGTCCATGTATTCCTCTTCGGCCTCTCCTTTGTCGGCCCCCTCTTCGCCCTTGTCCGCTTCCGTTTCCCGGGAAGAGGCAGGTTCGGCCGACGCGGCGGGTTCTTTTGTTTTCCGTGCTTTTTCCCGCGCCCGTTCCCGTAACAGGGCCTGGGCCCGGGCCATGATGTCGGCCTGTTGTTGCGCGTATTGGAGGCGCAGCCGCTGGCGTTCCTCTGGGGTCAATCCCTCGGCTTCGGCCTCCTTTTCCCCCCGGATGTCGACTTTCCAGCCGGTGAGTTTGGCGGCCAACCGGGCGTTTTGCCCCTCCTTGCCTATGGCCAGGGAGAGTTGGTCGTCGGGCACGATGACCAGGGCTCGCCGTTCGTCCTCGTCCTCGAAGAGGACGACATCGATGACTTTGGCCGGGCTGAGCGCGTTGGCAATGAACTTGTAGGGGTCCTTGCTCCACTCGACGACGTCGATCTTTTCCCCTCCCAGGGCGTTGACGACGGCTTGAATTCGGGTTCCCCGGACCCCCACACAGGATCCTACGGGGTCGACGTTGGGTTGGATGGCCGCAACGGCGACCTTGGAGCGGGCTCCCGGCTCACGGGCGATGCTCTTGATTTCTACCGCGCCGGTGCGGATCTCGGGCACTTCCCGTTCCAGAAGCCGCCGCACGAAGCGGGGGTCGGTGCGGGAGAGGATGGCATACGGCCCGCGCTGGGAGTCGACCACGTCCTTGACGTAGAAGTACATTTTGTCGTTCTGGCGATAGCGTTCCCTGGGAATTTGCTCGCTGCGCGGGAGGATGCCCTCTCCCCGGCCCAAGTTGACGACAACCTGGTTGTTCAGCTTCCGGTCGATGCGTTGGATGGTGCCCAGGACGACTTCGCCCTCGAGCTTTTTGAGTTCTTCGAAGGTATGGGCCCGCTCCGCCTCGCGAATGCGTTGCATCATGACTTGTTTGGCCGTTTGCGCGGCAATACGGCCGAAGTCCTTGGGCGTAGCTTCAATGACGATTTTGTCGCCCAATTGGACGTCCGGCTTGTAGCGCCGTGCTCGTGCCAGGTCGATTTGCGTTTTCGGGTCCCGAACCCGTTCGACGACTTCCAGTTCGGCGAAGACCTTGATGGCCCCCGTCTTCGGGTCGATTTTGGCGAAAACGTTCTGGCCGCCCCCGAACCTCTTGCGGTAGGCGGAGACGAGGGCTTGTTCGATGGCCTCAAGCACCGTCTGGGGGTCCAGGCCCCGTTCTGCACACACTTGGTTGATGGCAATAATCAAATCATTCCGAGCCATAATACGTTCTCTAATGCCCCCTTACAACAAGAAAAGTGGGGAGCCCCCACTTTTCGTCACACGCCTTCGCTTGCTCACGGACACGAGTCCTCTCGTGCTGGGAATTATAGCATCCAGCCATACTCTACGCAAATTCTCCCCTCGGAGGTTGGATGTGAGTAACGAGTAGCGGGGTAACGAGTAACCGACTGGCGTGGAAAAACAACGATTAACGATTGACGATTAACGATTAAAGGGATGGCGTGGAGACAGGGTTGGCCCAACGCTACATCTTGAGTAACGAGTAACGGAGTAACGAGTAATTGGTTGGCACGGACACAATGTGATCGTCATAGAGCCAACCTGTCTTCAAGTTACGCATTACGCATCACGCATTACGTCATCAGGCCGAGCCGCACCTGCAGTGCCGACGCTCTCACCCACGCCTGACGCCTGACGCATGACGGATGACGCCCGACGTCTCCCGCCTGCAACGGGTTGCCCTCCTCAAGGGCCGGTGCTATAATGCCCTTCGCCGGTTACATGGCAGGAACTATGGGCACGCGTGAGATGGGCAAAGGGTAGGATGTATGAGTGTCGTTGAGGAAATCAAAGCGCGGCTGGATATCGTCGACGTCATCGGGTCGTACATTCCCCTCAAGCGCAGCGGTAAGAATTACAAAGCGTTGTGTCCCTTCCACGAAGAGAAGACCCCCTCCTTTGTCGTTTTCCCCGAGACGCAAACGTGGCATTGCTTTGGCGCGTGCAACACCGGCGGGGATATCTTCTCCTTCGTGATGAAGAAGGAGGGGGTGGATTTTCAGGGAGCCTTGCGCTTGCTGGCCGCCCGCGCGGGGATCTCGCTGGAGCGCGAAGAGGAAGGGGATGAGAGCGCCCGGGTCCGCCAGCGGCTGCGGGAGATCCACGCGGCCGCGGCCGCCCATTTCCACGATCTGCTCCTCCGCCATCCCCAGGGTGAGGTGGCCCGGGAGTACGTGCGGAAGCGCGGCCTGGATGAGTCGGTAGTGCGCACGTTTCAGCTGGGATATGCCCTGGATTCGTGGGACGATGTGCTTCGCTATTTGACGACGTTGGGGTATTCCCAGGAGGAGTTGGAGCTGGCGGGGTTGATTGTGCGCCGGGAGGACGGCCGCATCTACGATCGCTTCCGCCATCGCTTGATGATCCCCATCCATGATGCCCAGGGACGTGTGGTGGCTTTCGGGGGCCGGGTGTTGGGTGAGGGGCATCCCAAGTATTTGAATTCCCCCCAGACGCCCATCTTCGACAAGGGACGTACGTTGTACGGGTACGCTCAGGCCGTTCGCGCGATTCGCGCGGAGGATCGGGCCGTTATCGTCGAGGGGTATATGGATGTGCTCGCGGCCCATCAGGCGGGTTTCAAGAATGTGGTCGCGTCTATGGGAACCGCGTTGACCGCGACGCAGTTGCGCCTCCTTTCCCGGCATACCCGCCGGATCGTTTTGGCCCTGGACGCGGATACGGCCGGTGAGTTGGCCGCCCTGCGGGGTATCGAGGTGGCCCGTGAGCACCTGGATCGGGAAGTGGAGCCCATGATCACGCCCCGGGGCGCGCTGCGATATGAGTCCACCTTGCAGGTGGATTTGCGCATTTTGCGCTTGCCCCCGGGCATGGACCCCGACGATCTCATCCGCCAGGATCCCCAGCGGTGGGCGGAGTTGGTGGAGGCTGCCCTTCCGGTGGTGGATTTTTACCTGGAGTACATCCAGGAGACGTTGGACCTGTCCACACCCCAGGGGAAGGCGGAGGCGGTCCGGGTGATGGCCCCTTTGCTGCGCGAGGTGGCCGATCGGGTGGTGCGGGACCATTACGTGCAACGGCTGGCCCGCTTGCTCCGGGTGGATGAGCGGGTTCTGGCCGCGGATATTTTCGGCGCGACCCGTCCTCGCCGGCCGGCCCGCCGTCCCGAGAACGCGCCCCTCCCCGCCCCCTCAC
>WGAA01000325.1 GCA_015489285.1 Anaerolineae bacterium
CGGTACGCGCCGATGAGGACGAGCATGTGGAGGAAGCGGGCACTCTCAGGGTGCAGCTTGGGCGCCCGAAACACCTCTCGGGACACATCCCGGGAGGCCTCCTCGAATTCCCGCACCACGCGGGCAACGCGTTCATCCAGCGTATCGAAAATGTCCATACCCCTCCCTGGATATGCGTAACGAGTAACGGAGTAACGAGTAACTGGATGGCGCGAAGACAAAGTGGGCTCTACAAAGCCAACCTATCTTCGAGTTACGCATTACGCATTACGCATTACGCATCACGCATCACGTATTACGCCCTCAAGCCAAGAAGCGTCTGCAGTGCCGACTTCTCCCTAGCGCATGACGCATGACGCATGACGCCTGACGCCCACCGCTCACGCGGTAGCCTGCCACTGGGGTTGGCCTTTGGGCCGGTTGGGCGTATCCGTGCGGTCGATGCCCAGCATGCGGCGCAACTTGCGGATGTAGCGATGGGGGTCCAACCACTTCTCGCGGAAGGCCTTGAACCCCCGCCGGATGCGGTTCTTCAACTTGCGCTTCTGACTGTAATCGCGAGCCCACTTGAGGAACTCGTAATCCTGCCCCTTGATCTTGGGTTCGGTGGGATTTCGGCGGTACTGGTCGTAATTCGTGATCAGGCTCAGGTTGTGCTTCATCACGTATTCGTACAAATCCGTGCCCGGATGGGGGGTGAAGAACGCAGGGCTGAAGTAATCCGGGTCGATCTCCCGGATCATGCGCACCGTGTCCATCACCTCTTCCTTCGTCTCGGTGGGAATGCCCATCATGTAATTGGCCCAGATGGCGACGCCGTACTTCTTACAGATCTTGGCCGCCTGGATGTTCTTCTCCACCGTCGTCCCCTTGCGCAGGAAATTCAGCACCCGCTGGTTCCCCGACTCAAAGCCGATGAAATACCCCGCGAGCCCGGCATCGGCCATGAGGGCCACCATATCCTCGTGGCGCACAATGATATCCGCGCGCGATTGGGCAAAGAAGGGTTGGGTGAACCCCTCCGCCTTGTACCGCCGGGAGAACTCGATGACCCACTCCCGGTCCTCGGTCAGACAATCGTCGTGGAACATGAAGGAGGCGAAATGGTACTTGTCCCGCAGCATCTTCAGCTCTTCGATGACGTTCTCCACGGAACGGCGGCGCACCCGTTTGCCGAAGATGAGATCCTCCCCCGGCTTGCAGAAGGCGCACTTGTAGGCGCACCCCCGCCCCGCGATGATGGTCACGAAGGGGGGTGGAAGCTCCTTGACAAAGGGAACCTCCGGGCTGTCGAGGGTGTAGCCCCACTTGCGCCACTCGTTCAGGAACAGATCGCGGTCGGAGAAGGGAATCTTGTCCAGATCGGGGGTGATGCCCCGCAGGACCTTCTGCTTGGGCGGGCGACCGTCCTTGAGCGCGTGCAACAGGCGGGGGAAGGTGATTTCCCCCTCGTGGAGGACAAGGTAATCCACGTTGGGCATGCGTAACGCGTCGTTCAGGGCCAGGGTCACATGGGGCCCGCCCACCACGGTAATCACCTCGGGCTTGACCTCCTTCATGATGGCCAGCGCGCGCATGACCGGATTGTAGTCCACCGACATCATTGTCACGCCGACCACATCCGGGTCACGCTTTTTGAACTCCTCGCGGAAGTGGTCCCAGCTCTGAAGGGCGCGCAAGTCGATGAGATCGACGTCAAACCCCTCGGCCTTGGCCGCCGCGCTGATGGAGGCCAGACCGTGGGAGATCCAGCCGGCTTCCATGCCTCGGCTCAAGGAATTGAACCCATATCCTGCGATTCCTGCGTACAAAAGTGTCGTCTTCATAATCCGCCTCCTCACTCCCGTGCGTTATTGGCTGCTCCCCTGGCGTTCCTCGTCGAATTCCGTGCCGTCCAACCCGATGATGATGGGGCCATCCTCGCTGAGTCGAATGATCTGACTGCCTTCGTCGGCCGGTCGGTTCCCCTGGGCGAAGAAGGGCGCGGGCTTCCACCAGGCCCACTCCAGACACTTATTGCACGGAGAGACGTCCTCCAGGTCGTTCTCCAGGTGGCGCCGTCGCAGCTCCTGCATCTGGGGACCGTTCCAGTTCTTCATCACCCGCACTTTGCCGTCGGGGTCGATGACGTTGCCCAGGGGGAAATTCAGGTTGAAATCCCGGTCACACATGGCGATGGAACCGTCCCAGTAGATGTGGACGTGATACCACAGGTTGGGACAGGCCCAACGTTTTTCCGGGAGATTGACCTCATTGGGGCGCAACTCGGAGATCTGCTCCACCTGATCCGCCCAGGAATCGAAGGGCTTGACGTTGATGCGGTCGACGCCGGGCAGACTCCACACCCGGACGAACTCCCGGATCTCGTCCAGGGTTTGCTTCATCTTGATGATCTGGATGTTCACGTAGGTGGAGTAGCCCCCCTGGACTTTGAGCTCGATGAAGCGTCGGATGTTCGCGTTGGTGCGTTCGTAATCGGCTCGCACCCGGATGTTTTCGTAAGTCTCCGGGCGCAGGCCGTCGATGGAAAGGTAGATGGCGCTGAGACCCGCGTCCAGGAGGCGTTTGGCTTTCTCCTCGGTAAGGAGGGTGGCGTTGGTGCTGATCTCGGAACGCAGGCCCTTCTGCGCGCAATAGGCCACCATGTCGAAGATGCGGGGGTGGAGGAGCGGTTCTCCCCAGATGTGCAAAGTGGTGGCCTGAACCCAGGGGGCCATTTCGTCCACAATCTGCTTGAAGACCTCGAAGTCCATGAAACCTTGAGGTCGCTTGATGAGTTTGAGCCCCGTGGGGCACATGATGCAGTTCAGGTTACAGATGTTGGTGGATTCGATGTACATGCGATCCGGCGGGGGGACGAAGCGCGTTTGACCGGTGGTGTACGCGAGCCAGCGGATGGGTTGAAGGGCTTTCTGCCGGTAGTAGCGCAACTTCCGCCGGGCTTTTTCCCGAGTCGACATAGCTGGGCCGTTGTTGTGGGTCATGACCACTGTTCCGCCTCTCCTTGGGTCTTGTAGTATTTGAATTTCTTGAACAGCCCCAGATTCATCAGCCCCCGTCCGACGGAGCGGATGGCATCATTGCGGCTGACACGCCAGAGGACCTCGCCCAGTCGGGGGCCGAAGGCCTTGTGGTACATGCGTCGGGCTTTGGCTTCCAGGAACCGCCGCCGGGCTTCGATGGCGTACTTGCTGAGAAGTTCGTCGGGCACTTCGGAGACGTTCATGAAGGGCGCGATTTCGGAGAGGTAGGAGTTGTAGTAGTAGGCCTTGGTGAAGTCCGCGTTGTAGCGGAGTTCGGGCCGTTTGGCCAGGAGCTCCTCCCAGAGTTTCGTGCCGGGGAAGGGGGTGGCGATGGAGAACATGGCTTCGGTGAGGGGCAGGCTGGCCGCGAATTCGATGGTCTCCTGGATGGTCTCCTCCGTGTCCCCGGGCAATCCCAGGATGAAGTAGCCCTTGCTGGCGATGCCGGCCTCCTCCGTCCACTGGACGGCCTGACGCACCTGGTCCAGGTCGATGTGCTTGGCCGTGCGGCGCAGCACTTCCGGGTTCCCCGATTCGATGCCGTAGTGGATCTGGCGGCATCCCGCCTTGTACATCTTCCGCAGGAGTTCGGGGGTCACCCGGTCCACGCGGGCAAGACAGCGGAAGCGGATGTCCAGCCCGCTCTCGATGATCGTGTCCAGGATCTTGTCCAGGCGTTTGACGTTGATGGTGAAGAGGTCGTCGATGAAGTAGAAGTTCCGGGTGTGATAGTTTTCCATGACGTGCCGGATTTCGGCGACGATGTTCTCCGGGCTCCGCTGGCGGTATGTCCGACCGACGATGCCCTTGAAGCAGAAGGAGCAGTTGTAAGGGCATCCCCGACTGGAGAGGATGGTGATCATGCGCTCTCCGTTGGGCGCGTACAGGGGGTACGCTTCCAGGTCGAACAGGTGACGGGCCGGGAAGGGCAGCGCGTCCAGGTTGGGCACCAGGGGGCTCTTCCCCCCTTCGACGACGCGTCCGTCCTCGTCCCGGTACCACAGGCCCTGGATGAGACGCCATCGGGTATCTCCGGCCGCAAAGGCCCGCAGGAATTCCCGCCAGGCGATCTCCCCTTCCCCGTAGATGAGGAAGTCGATGTTGGGATTCTGCAGGGTGAGGTCGGGGAGGGTGGTCGCGTGGGGGCCTCCGATGATGATGGGAACACCAAGGGCCTCTTTGAGGAGTTCGGCCGACCGTTCCACGCTGTAGAATGAGGTGGTCATGGAGGTGAACGCGACGAGGTCGGGCTTGAAGTCGATGACGGCTTTGACCTCTTCCTCGATGGGCACGTGGGGACGGAGTCCGAAGTCGAAGATGGCGCACTCGTGTCCTTCCTGTTCCGCGACCGCGGCGAGATACCCCAGCCCTAAGGAGGGGTAACTGTTCACCAATTGATTCCATTTGGGGCCGATGAATGCGATGCGCATGGATGGCTCCTTTTCTCCTGGGTCAGGTCTTCGGTTCCCTCAGAGGGGGACCGCTTCGGCTTCGATCTGGCGGCGCAGCTCTTCCTTCTCCTTGCGCGGGAAGACGGTGCGATAGGCCAGACGCACGTTGCGACCGAAGTTCAACCAGAAATCCTTTCGTCGTACGGCCCGCCAGATGTACTTGGGTCGCCAGTAGAATTGGCGATAGGCTTTGCGGAACATCTCTTCCATGAGCTCCGCGGTCAAATCCCCCATCTCGAAGCGGGCTCGATTGTCGAAGAACACGTAATCCTCCCAGTTCTTCACCAGCAATCGGCCCTGCCGTTTGATGATCTCGTAGACGATGGTCCCCGGGTAGGGGGTCATCATGCTGAAGTTGGCGATGAGGGGGTCGAGCTCGATGGCGAAGTCGATGGTCTTCTGCATGGTCTCGCGTGTGTCGCCGGGCAGGCCGATGATGAAGAAGCCGATGGTTTCCAGCCCGACGTCCTTGGCGTTCTTGAACGCCTCCCGGATGGTGTCGTGATCGATGCGCTTGTCGATGGTGAGGAGGAGTTCGGGGTCCCCCGTCTCCACACCGAACGCGGTCCGCTTGAGGCCGGCCTGTTTCAGCTTGAGGAGCAGCTCCCGGGTGGCCAGGTTGGCGCGGATGCCGTTGACGAAGATCCAGGGCACGTGGTTCAACCGGTTCTCGATGATCAGGTCGGCCAATTTCATCAGCCGGTCGACCCGGATGTTCGCGGAGTCGTCGAGGACGCCGATCTCCTCGGCCCCCAGGTCGACGACCAGGTGACGCCACTCCTCCAGCACGTTCTCCGGCGAACGGGCTCGCCAGCGGATGGGCATGATCGATTGGGAGCAGAAGGTACAGCGGTAGGGGCATCCCCGACTGGTGAGGATGGAGAAGGACCGCGCGCCGTTGACGTGGTCCATCGCCGGCTGGAGGTTGGTGTATTTCTCCATCTTGAAGAGATGGTACGCGGGCCAGGGCAGGCTGTCCAGATCCCGGATCGCGGGGCGGTCCGGGGTACTGTGGACCGTCCCGTCGGACGTTTTGTAGGTGATCCCGGCCACGCGACGCCATATCCCCTTCTCCGGGTCCATCAAGGCCGCGGTGCTGAAGGTGGGCTGATCCCGGAGGAATTCGTCGACCTTGCGGCAAATCTCCAGCCACGTTGCTTCCCCTTCCCCCCGGACGACGATGTCCACGTAGGGCTTCTCCGCGGATTCCTCGGGCAGGACGCTGACGTGCGGTCCCCCGAGGACGATGGGGACGTCGTGTACGGCTTTGATGCGCTTCGCGGTCCGCCAGGCCTGCATGACCTGGGGGGTGTTCGCGGTGATCCCCACCAGGTGGGGGCGGAACCGCCGGACAAAGTCTTCTACCGGCTCGTCCTCCACATCCGCGTCGAAAATGCGCACATCGTACCCGGCTTCTTCCGAGACCGCGGCCAGGTACGCCAGACCCAGATGGGGGGTCGTGCGGGTGTCGATGGGCAATCGAAATTTCGGGTTGATGAGTAGAACCCGCATCAGTCGTCTCTCCTCCTTGCGACACGTGCTCCGAATTTGATTTGCACCTCTTCCGGCCCTATTATACGCAGGGGGAGATAAAGGGCAAATTTTTATCATCTTACTCATAAAAATATCCGGAGGTCCTTATGAGCTTCCAACGCCCGGACGGCCGGCGTCCCGATGAGCTGCGGCCGGTCTCCATCGAGGTGGGAACGGTCATCCACGCCGAAGGTTCGGCCCTCATCCGCATGGGCCGGACGGTGGTCCTGTGCAACGCGACGGTCCAGGAGGATGTCCCGCCCTGGCTGCGGGGTCAGGGGAAGGGGTGGGTTACCGCGGAGTACGCGCTTCTGCCCCGGAGTACCCACGTGCGAACCCCCCGTGAGCGGAGCGGCCCCCGAGGACGCACCCAGGAGATCCAGCGGTTGATCGGGCGGGCGTTGCGCGCGTCCGTGGACCTGGAGGCCCTGGGCGAACGGCAGATTATCATCGACACGGATGTGATCCAGGCCGACGGGGGGACCCGCACTGCGGCCATTACCGGGGGTTACGTGGCCCTGGTGCTGGCGCTGCGCAAGCTGGTGGAGGCGGGGGAGGTGTCCGCTCGTGTGTTCCGTCCGGCCGTGGCCGCGGTCAGCGTGGGCGTGGTGGAGGGGACGCCCTTGCTGGACCTGTGTTATGAGGAGGATGTCCGGGCCCAGGTGGACATGAATGTGGTGATGAACGCGGTGGGCCACTTCGTGGAGATCCAGGGCACGGCCGAGGGGATGACCTTCCCCCGGGAGACGCTGGACGAGCTCCTGAACCTGGCCTGGAAGGGCATACGGGAGTTGCTTCAGATCCAGCAGGAGGTCATCACCGCGGTGAAGTGATGGGGAGGCGTCAGGCGTCAGGCGCGGAGGGGACGTTGGCGTGGTCGGATGGAATTCGGCATTGGGTACGTAATCCGTGATGCGTAATGCGTAACGTAGGGCCAGGTTGGCGCGGCTGGGACAATCTTGTCTCCGCACCTTCCTTTCGTTCGTCGTTGGTCGGTCGTCGGTCGTCATTCGTCATACGTCATGCGTCAGGCGCTAGGGGGAGTCGGCGCGGTTAGCGCATCCTGGCTTGAAATACGTAATGCGTGATGCGTAATTTGGGTGAATGGGCTGGCGCTGTAGGGCCAATATTGTCTTTGCGCCGTCCCTTTAATCGTTAATTGTCAATCGTTAATCGTTGTTTTTCCACACCATCCGGTTACTCGTTACTCGTCACTCGTTAGGAGGGGAGCGGAAGGTCCATGCAGTCCAGATCTCGTTGGCGTTATCACATCATATACCCGGCCATCCTGGCCTTTCTCGCCTGGCTTATGTGGTGGCCCCTGCCCGCGCGCGTGACCACCCATGTACCGGGCACCCCCACGTGGGCTTTCGACGAGTCCACCTTCCTCTGGAACACGTGGTACTTCCAGCACGCGCTCGTTCACCTCCACACATCTCCCCTCTACACCGACCTCATCTGGCATCCCCTGGGCATTGCCCTCATCCTCTACACGTACGATGTGTTCAACGCGCTTCTCGCCGCCCCCCTCCTCTGGGCTACGGGGAACCTGCCCCTGGCCTCGAACACGGTGCTGGTCCTGCACACGGTGCTCAGCGGGTACGGGACCTTTCTCCTCGTGGGCTATCTTCTGCGTCGGGAAAGGGGCGGGTCGGCCCTCCTCGCGGCCGCGGTGGCCGGCCTCGCCTACGCGTTTGCCTCCAACCGGGCCGTGTACGCGGCCCAGGGCCACTACGACATGGTCAGCACCGGCGCCATCCCCTTCTTCGCCCTCTACTTCATCCGAACGCTGGACCGGTTGGGGCAGGGCGAGGTGCGGCGCGCGTACCGGGATGGGGGCATGGCCGGACTCTTCTTCGCCTTCGCCGCGCTGGCCGAGATGATCTTCGCCGTCTTCCTCACCCTCTTCGCGCTGGTGACATTGTTGACGTACGCGCCCCACGGTGAGGGGTGGCGCCAACGGTGGCGGGCTTACGCGCGCGGGATAGGTCCCCTGGGGCTCATGGTCCTCGTCGCGGTGGGGATGTGGAGCCCCCTCCTGATCCCCATCCTGCGCGAGATGCTGACGGGCCACTACATCCTCAAGGGCTGGGGGGAAAGCATCAAGCTCTCCGTGGACGTGTTGGGCTTCTTGACGCCGACGGCCCTGCATCCCCTGTGGGGACGGGATTGGGCCCACGCGCTGCGCCTGGTCGAGGAGGGTCGGGGACGGTTTTCCGACATCAACACAGTGTTCCTGGGCTATGTGACCCTGGGGCTGGCCCTGGTGGGCTGGCTGGCCAACCGAGCTCGCACCCGGACCTGGGCGTGGAACGCGGGGATCTTCGCCCTCCTCTCCCTGGGGCCTTTCCTTCACGTGGGGGGACGGTGGCAGTTCGACCTGGACGGGGTGAAGACGGCCGTGCCCTTGCCCTTCGTCCTCCTGCACTACCTGCCCTTTGTCCGAGGCAACCGGGCGCCCAACCGGAACAGCGTCATCCTCATGCTGGCCCTGGCCGTGCTCGCCGGTTATGGGACCCTGTGGGTCCTGCGGCGGGTGCGGGGGCGCACGCGGGCGGGCGTGGCCGTGGCCCTGGCCGCGCTGATCCTCTTCGAACACGCGGCCCTGCCCCTCCCCCTATCCGACGCGCGCATCCCCCCGGTATACGACCTGATAGCGGAGGAGGACGGTCCCTTCGCCCTCCTGCAGGTGCCCCTGGGGTGGCGCAATTCCTTCGGGGTGTTCGGGGTGGAGCGGACGCAAATTCAGTACTACCAGACGCGGCACGGGAAGCCCATGTTAGGGGGGAACATCAGCCGTGCGCCCGAGTTCAAGATGGCCTATTTCCGCCGCATCCCCCTTTTCCGGGCACTGGCCCAGGTGGAGTTCGGCGCGGAACCGGAGGCGGAGGTGCTCGAACGGGCCCGTCGCCAGGCGCCTGAGCTCATACGCCTGTACAACGTCCGTTACGTCATCCTCTTCCCCCCCATCCCCGGACGACACCCGTACGTGGATACGTGGCAGCGGACATGGGCGTTCGTGAAGGACATTCTCCCCCTGGAACGGGAGCCCTTCTGGCAGGGGGCGGGCATCGAGGCGTACCGGGTCGTGCAGCCCCCCGCGCCCGTGGCGACCTTCGCCGATCTGGGGGAGGCAGGGAGTGAGCCGTACCGGGGTGAAGGGTGGTACGAGAACGAGGTCATCCAGGGACGGAGCGCGGTCTGGGCGGGGAAGGATGGGCGTTCTGCCCGGCTCTTCCTGCGGGCCGACGGCGGCGATCCCTATCTCCTGACGCTCCGCATCCTCCCCTTCACCTATCCGGGAAGCCCGCGACAGCGGATATCCCTGAAGGTCAACGACACCTGGGTGCTCCGGGATCATCCCTTGCAGGAGGGGTGGCAGGAGGTGCGTGTGCGCGTTCCCGCGGGGACGTTGAGGGATCACACGAACACCATTACCCTGGAGGCGGCCTGGCGTCGCCGTCCTCGGGATGTGTTCCCCGGTCAATGGGAGATCGGGAAGACGGGGGTGCGGCTGCCCGTGGATGTGGAGTTGACCGCGTTCGAGGATGGCGCTTACATGTCTATCATCGACGACCAAGGGCGCCGGAGGGATGTGTCCTTTGGGCGGCGGGGGTACAACGTGACGGTGTTGGACCCGAAGACGGGACGGGTGTTGCAGAAGGCGGGGTTCGACACGTATGCCAACCGGTATGAGGCCGAACGGTTGGCCGCTTTCATCGACGCACTGCCTCCCGGGGTCATCGTCCTCGTGGCCACCCGCGGGGATGCGGGGCGCCATTTGACGGACGAGGCCGTGGCCGCGTTGCGCTCCGTGGGGAGCGCGGTGGACCTGCGCCGACATCCCCACGCGTTTCACGCGCTTGTGGGGGTCAAGGGGGCCAAGCCGGGGACCGCGGTCGAAGTGGTGGACGCGAGGAGCGCGTACGTGCGTTTGGGCGGGTACCCCGATTTTCGTACCTTGAGTGTGGCCGTGGATTGGGTGGGGTGGGAGCCCCTTCAGCGCACGACGGGGAAGGTGGTCCCGTCCAGGGCGTTCGTCCCCGCGTCGACCACCCGTTCCAGCAGGTAGACGCGCACCCGGTCCAGCGCGGGGAGTTTGGCCGAGGTGAGGAGTTCCAGGGCCAGCTCCTGAGCCAGGGGGTCCAGCACATTGTGCAGGCGTTGGGAGCGCACGCGCAGCCGCGCGGGCCGGATCTCCGCCTTGGCGAGGTGACGCACGATCTGCCCGGGCAGGCCCTCGAACAGGGCACGGATGCCCTCGCGCGCACTCAGCATATCCGCGGCAATCACGTCTCCCCCTTCCGCGTCCACGAGGAGGAGGACGTAGGGGATGTAAGGACGTTCGTCCGGGCGTTCCTGGACGCCCGTGGGCAGCATGAAGAGGTCGACCTGCAATTCCTCCCGGTTGGGCATGCGCTGTCGCAGCTGGTCCAGCAGGTCCGCGGGAATGCGGATGCGGTAGGGTTCTTCCCGCTCCTCGGGGAGGGGACGCCACGCGTCCTGCCAGAGGAGTCCCTCGGCCCCGGCACGCGGGACGCGCACGAGGACGCGGCCCTGTTCCAGCTCCCGGAGGAGGACGTCCGCCCCCCTTTCCCGCACCAGGTCGACGACGTGGGGGATGTGGGTCAGGGCTAAGGTGAGGGCGCGCACTTCGTCGGGGGTCGGGTACCAGGGGGCCCAGCCGGGACGGAAGCTGCGGAAGAGGGGCCATCCCCACGGCGTGGGTTCGTGGTAGGCCAGCGCGTCGAGGAGGCCGCGGTCGGCGGGGGTGAGGGCGTCCTCCTCGGCCCATCCGGCCACGATCATGGGCACGGTCAGGGCCAAGTCGTCGGGCACCAGGCCGGCTTCCGCGGCGAATTCCATCAGGGCCCAGTACGCGGTCCACCCCTCCTCCCCGGGGTAGAGGAGTACGGCCGGGTCCTCCCCGTGGGCCCCCTGGACGCTCACGTAATTCACCTCCCCCGTCGTCGGGTCTTCCACGCCGAAGATGTGGGTGTCCTCCAGCCACTGCCAGGGGCGGAGGCGGGCCAGGGTGTCCTGCGCCTTGAGGAGAT
>WGAA01000326.1 GCA_015489285.1 Anaerolineae bacterium
GAACTGGAACGACCGGCCGCAGCCAAGACGGGGACGACCACGGATTGGCGGGATGCCTGGACGGTGGGGTACACGCCGGATATCGTTGCCGGCGTTTGGGTGGGCAATTGGGATAACTCCCCCATGGAATACCTGAGCGGGGCGCAAGCCGCCGCCCCCATATGGCAAGGGGTGATGCACGTCGCCCACAAGGGCATTCCTCCCCACAACTTCGAACGCCCCGGAAACGTGAAAACCGTACGCCTCTGTGCCTCCACCGGGTTACCGGCCTCCGCGGATTGCTCGCTCACGCGCGAAGATGTGGTCCTTAGCGGGACGACGTACGCGCTGGCCGAAAGCGCGGATGTATTGGCCGAAGTCCGATGCTCCTCAAAGCCGAATCTCCCCTCATCCTCATCCCTTGCCGACGGGGTGGCCCTTCTTTCCCCGGAGCCCGGAGCCGTTTACGTGCTCACGCCGGACTTACCCGCTGAGGAGCAGGCGATCGCGCTGGAGGTGCGCGCGCCCACAGGGAGCACGGTGACCTTCCGGGTCGACGGGGTTCTCCTGGGTGTGCGGACGCATCCTCCGTATCGCCTCTGGTGGCCTTTACAGGTGGGAGAACATCACATACGTTATCTGGTCCGTACGCCCGGTGGAGGAACCCGGACGTTGGACACGGAGATTCGCGTGCTCCGTCCCGGGCCTTGACCCGTTACCAGAGGTACTTCTCCCATGCCTCCTGTAGACGACGGTCCGCGAGGAGGGTAAAGGCAAGGTAGCGGGGCTGACGGGGACGGCGTAGCAGGGGCATTCCTGCTTCTTCGGGCGTCCGATTCCCCTTTTTCTGGTTGCACTTCTTACAGGCAGTGACCACATTCTCCCACGTGGTCTCCCCGCCCCGGGAGCGTGGAATGACGTGATCGATGGTCAATTCCTGTTTGCCCGGCTGAGCGCCGCAGTACTGGCAGGTGTAGAAATCCCTGGCGAAGACGGTACGCCGAGAGAGGGGAAGCCCCCAGCGCCGGGGGACACGGACGTAGTACGTCAGCCGAATGACAAGGGGTTGAGGGAATTCGACATTTTGGGCCCGCAGCACGGCTTCTGCGGCCTCCAGGAGTTCGGCTTTCTCCTTGAGGATGAGGATGAGCGCGCGGCGGACGGAGACGATGCTCAAAGGCTCATATGAGGCGTTGAGTACCAGGACGCTGCCGTGCATGCGCATCCTCCAAAACACAAAGGCGTCCGGTGCCTATGTGGGGTCCGGACGCCTTTGTACGCCAGGGGTGACCGAGGGGATTTGAACCCCCAACCTCCTGGGCCACAACCAGGTGCTCCACCATTGAGCTACGGTCACCACGGTTCTCACTCACGTGACAAGAGAGTGGTGCCCCCGGTAAGCCCGGGGGCACGTGCTGGTTCGGGGACGAGGACTCGAACCTCGACTCAGGGATCCAAAGTCCCTTGTCCTGCCGGTTAGACGATCCCCGAACACAGCGTCCGCCCCAGGGGCGGGAAGGTGCCGAGGCCCAGAATCGAACTGGGGACACAGGGATTTTCAGTCCCTTGCTCTACCGACTGAGCTACCTCGGCACGAAGAGCGGGCGAGGGGATTCGAACCCCCGACCTTCTCCTTGGCAAGGAGACGTTCTTCCACTGAACTACACCCGCACGTTCTGATTCTGCTGTTAAATACGCCAGGTGGACCCGGCCGGATTCGAACCGGCGATCTCCTCCGTGCAAGGGAGGCGCCTTCCCAACTAGGCCACGGGCCCCCACTGCAAGGCCCGAAGGCCTTGCCTGGTGCCGACGAGAGGACTCGAACCTCCACGCCCCGTAGGGCAGCAGATCCTAAGTCTGCCGCGTCTACCGGTTCCGCCACGTCGGCATTATACCCAATTTCACCGGGACCCCCAAACTCCACGGCCCCGCTGGTACGCCCCTGGGCATACGGGATTCGTACCCCCGATTCTGTTTTAGCTGTCATCTATCTCACCCGGCATAAGCCGGATGGCGGCTCCTAGCTTGGTGGGCGTGACCCACCCTCGCCGTCGCCGCTGCGGCGAGACCCAACCGAGGTGTTACCTCGACCGGGCCCACTCGCCTTGCTCCCGGGCGCACGCTCGCCTAGCCGGCCGGGTTACCCCGAACCGCTGGTGGGCTCTTACCCCACCCTTTCACCCCTTACCCGTACCTGTCCCGAGGGGACAGGCCGTTGGCGGGACTGCTCTCTGTTGCGGTTGTAGTCACCAGGCGGTTACCCACCTGGTGCCCCCACTTACGGTTTCGTGGGGCGCCCTTGCCCTGCCGCCCTTACGGGCCGGGCTGGGAGTCGGGAGGTTCCTCTACCCGCTTCGTGCGGGCAGCGACAGCCCGATCCCGTATGCCCAGGGGAAATTGGCAAAGTTCCATCCCCGCCTTATTATAGAGAGGTCCTTATCCGCTGTCAAGAGAACCGAGACCCGAAGTCCCTAATAAGCCAAAGGGGACACCGGGCTACGCCCGATGCCCCCCTGGCCCCACACCACAGAGGAGGAGACACCCATGCGGAACGCCTTCACACGTTCCATTCTGGTATACGGAGGAAGGAAGGGTTTGGATCTCCTCTTCCCACAAGGTGGTACAGATGTTCGCTAAAGCGTCTCAAAATGAAACAGTACGGGGGGCCGTGGCGAAGGTGAAAGCCTCCCGCTGGGCCCCCGTGATTCTGGCCTGGATTACTTATGCGGCCTGGGCCTACGCGATTTGGGGCGCGTGGGTGCCGGCCCGGGCCGTGGGCAACATACTGCTGGGGGTAGATATGGCCGAGGCCGTCAAATTTCTGCCCGCCGTACGTGGAGGCCAGATCGCGGTGCCACGGGAGGTCTTTCTGTTGCCCCAGTGGACCCTGGCCCTCCTCCTCAGCGTTCACGCGTGGCAACCCCGATGGCCATACCCCCGCTGGATACGAGCAGCCCTGCATCTGGCCGCCTGCATGACCGCACTCAGCATGTTGCCCCCTCCATGGTCCCCGGCCCTTCTGAGGGCGCCGGAGTGGCGCACCCAGGTTATACTCATCGGGAGCGCGCTGGCGATATGCCTGACCGGGCCCCTATGGGCCCGCCTGCCGGAGCGCTGGACGGACACGGCTTTGGCCGGAATCGCCCTGGTCGTTGGGGGGATGGTAGGGCACGCGCTTCAAGCCGTCTGGCCGGAGTTCACGCACGTGTACCACCACCCCCTGACTTACGGGCCCGGCGTGTGGAGCTTGGGTGTTGGCGTCACCGCCCTCCTCCTGTTCCCCCTGCTCACGCCCCGCATTACTCCACAGTAACCGATTTGGCCAGGTTCCGCGGTTGATCCACATCGTTCCCCCGTCGCACCGCGATGTGATAGGCCAGAAGCTGGCAGGGTATAACGGTGAGGACGGGGAGTAACAGCGGTATCGCGTTGTGGGAGGGCAGGGCAGGCACCCAGAGGATATCGTCGGCCTTTTCGGCGACGTGTTCGTCTCCCTCGTTGGCGATGGCTATGACGCGTCCGTCCCGGGCTTTGACTTGCTCTACTTGACTGAGCATCTTATCGTACCACGGGTCACGAGGCGCCAGCACAACAACGGGCATGTCTTCATCGATCAGCGCGATGGGGCCGTGTTTCATTTCTCCCGCAGGATACCCCTCCGCGTGGATGTAGGAGATCTCCTTGAGCTTCAGCGCGCCTTCTAAAGCAATGGGATATTGGGGACCCCGCCCCAGGTACAGGAAGTGACGGGCTCGGTAATACGTGTGGGCAAGACGTTGCGCCTGTTCGTCCACAAGGGCTAGGGTGTCCCCAATCCATTTCGGCAGACGGGCCAGAAGGTGGGCGTGCTCTTGTAACGCCTCCGGGGAGAGGGTGCCTCTTTGTTGGGCCAAATAGAGGGCCAGCAAGTACTGGTCCACGATGGAGGTAGTGAACGCCTTCGTAGAGGCAACGCCGATCTCCGGGCCGGCTTGCATGTAGATCACGCCATCACTAATGCGGGCGGCCTGACTCCCGACAACGTTTACAATGGCCCACAGGGGCACATGTTTTCGACGTGCCTCCTCCATGGCCGCAAGTGTATCGACCGTTTCCCCGGATTGGGTAATAGCCAGTACCACATCCGTCTCCGCCAGGATGGGATCCCGGTAGCGGAATTCGGACCCGTAGTCCACATCTACGGGGATGCGGGCAATGTGCTCGATGATGTACTTCCCCACCAGACCGGCATAGTAAGAGGTGCCACAGGCGACCGTGTGGATCCGGGTAATGCGACGGGCTTCTTCCCTAGAGAGGGAGAGATCTTCAAGGGTGATCTGCCCCGTCGCGAAGTCCACCCGGCCGCGGAGCGTGTCGGTAATGGCCTGGGGCTGTTCGAAAATTTCCTTTTGCATGAAATGACGATATTCCCCCTTGGCTGCCGCGTACGGATCCCAGGGGATTGTGTGTACTTGAGGGTGTAAGGGCGTCCAGGGGTCGAGGTGCATGTAATCCACCTGCTCGGCTTGAACGATGGCCAGTTGCCGGTCGTCGAGGAAGGCCATGCGCCGGGTATAAGGGAGGATGGCGGGGATATCAGAGGCCACGAAGTGTTCCTTGTCGGCGAGGCCGACAACGATTGCCCCCGCGTTGCCCAGCCGCGCGGCTATCAAAGTGTCCGGGTAGAGGGGGGAAAGGGCGACGATCGCGCTTGCTCCCTCAAGGTGTTGGAGCGCTGCGCGGACGGCTTGGGGGAAATCGAGACCTCGGTGTAAGTAC
>WGAA01000327.1 GCA_015489285.1 Anaerolineae bacterium
AAAAAAACCCCGTGACCTTGCGGCCACGGGGTGAATTTCAAAAGTCGGTGGGATTAGAATTCACCGAAGTCCGCGCCTGTGGGCGCCGGCGCCTTTTCCTTCTCCGGGATGTCGGTGATGAGCGCCTCGGTGGTCAGGATCATGGCCGCGATGCTGGAGGCGTTCTCCACCGCGCTGCGGGTCACCTTGGCCGGGTCGATGATGCCCGCCTTGATCATGTCCACGTATTCCTCTTTCAGGACGTCGAAGCCGATGTGCTTGTTGTTCTCCTCGGCCTGCTTGCGGCGGACACCCTCGACGATGACCGCGCCGTCGTAGCCCGCGTTCTCGGCCAGCTGCCGCATCGGCTCCTCCAGGGCCCGACGCACGATCTTCACGCCGGTGAGGATGTCCCCGTTCAGCCCCTCCTCGACCTCATTCAAGGCCTCTATCGCGTTGAGGAGGGTCACGCCACCACCGGCGACGATGCCTTCCTCGACCGCCGCCCGGGTCGCGCTCAGAGCATCCTCGACCCGATGCTTCTTCTCCTTCAGCTCCACCTCGGTGGCCGCGCCGACCCGGATGATGGCCACGCCACCGGCCAGCTTGGCCAGACGCTCCTGGAGCTTCTCCCGGTCGTAATCGCTGGTGGCCCGCTCGATCTCGGCACGGATCTGCTCGATGCGGCCCTTGATCGCCTTCTCATCCCCTTTGCCGCCGACAATGGTCGTATCGTCCTTGGTGACCACGACCTTGTCCGCGCGGCCTAGGTCGTCGATGCGCACGCTCTCCAGCTTGCGGCCCAGCTCTTCGCTGATGACCTGGCCGCCGGTCAGGATGGCGATGTCCTCCAGCATGCGCTTACGGCGCTCACCGAAGCCCGGCGCCTTCACCGCGACGACGTTGAGCACGCCCCGCAGTTTGTTCAGCACCAGCGTCGCCAGCGCCTCACCCTCTACGTCCTCGGCGATGATGAGGAGGTTCCTCTTGCCCAGCTGGAGCAGCTTCTCGAGCAGAGGCACCAGATCCTGGGCAGCGCTGATCTTCTTGTCATAGATGAGGATGTAGGGCTCTTCCAGGACGGCTTCCATGCGCTCGGGATTCGTCACAAAGTAGGGGCTGATGTACCCGCGGTCGAACTGCATACCCTCCACGTACTCGACCTCGAACTCCAGACCCTTGCTCTCCTCGACGGTGATGACGCCGTCCTTCCCCACCTTTTCCATTACCTCGGCGATGAGCTCGCCGATCTGGCGGTCGTTGGCGGAAATGGACGCCACGTGGGCGATGTCTTCCTTCGTCTCCACCTCGATGGCCATGTCCCGGATGGCCTTGGAGACGGCTTCCGCGGCCTTTTCGATACCTCGCTTCAGGAGCATGGGGTTGGCTCCGGCCGCGATGTTCTTCATCCCCTCGTTGACGATGGCTTGCGCCAGCACCGTCGCGGTGGTGGTGCCGTCACCGGCCACATCATTGGTCTTCGTCGCAGCCTCTTTCAGGAGCTGGGCTCCCATGTTCTGGTACGGGTTCTCCAGCTCGATCTCCTTGGCCACCGTCACACCGTCATGGGTGATAGTGGGAGCACCCCACTTTTTGTCCAAGGCCACGTTGCGCCCCTTGGGGCCCAGGGTCGTCTTGACAGCGTTCGCCAGGATATCCACACCGGTCTTCAGCTGGCGTCGTGCTTCCTCAGCGAACACCAATTGCTTCGCCATTGCTCACTCCCTCCTTCCGCCTATTGGAATTGTGTTATGTTACCGACTTCACATGCGTGTAAGGCGTTTGTCCGGCAACAAATCCATCCCTTGGATGCAGGATCGGGCATGAGGGTTACTCTTCTTCCACGATGGCCAGGATATCCTCTTCCCGCATGAGGAGATAGGTATCCCCGTTCAGGCGCAATTCCGTGCCCGCGTACTTGGGGAAAGTGACCTTCTGACCGACCTGAACGTCCATGGGAATGCGTGTGCCGTCTTCGGTCTTCCGACCGGGGCCTACGGCCAACACTTCGCCGATTTGCGGCTTCTCGCTGGCCGTTTCCGGAAGGACGATGCCGCTCGGAAGTTGGGTCTCGTGTTCGATGGGTTTGATGACCACACGGTCGCCCAACGGTCGCAACTTCAGCGCCATACGTCACCTCCTCCGGGTCAGGCTATACATACGGAGCGAGCTCCTTGAGGAGCTCGCTCCCGATAGCCGTTGGACTGTCAAGGTTCCGGCCTATTTGGCCAGGACCTTGATCTTCTTGGGCCGAATCTCCTCGGCCTTGGGAATGACCAAGCGCAACAGGCCGTTCTCGAAGTAGGCCTCCGCGTGATCCATGTCCACCGGGATGTTCAGCGTGATGGTCCGCTCAAAGGGCCCGTAGTAGCGCTCCTGAAGATGCCAGTTGATGTTCTCCTCCGTCGGCTGAGGGAATTCACCTCGAATGGTGATGGTGTTCCCCTCGAAGGTGATGTCCACATCCTCAGGGCGCAGACCCGGCAACGCTGCCAGGATGACCACGTTCTCGTCCGTCGTGTAGATGTCTACGGGCACATAGCGTACCCCGAGACGTCCACTATCCGCGGTCGGTCGGTACCACGGACCCAGCGTTTCCTCGATCATGCGGTCCATCAACCGCTGTAATCCCATGACCTCGCGGATCGGTTCCCACAGAGTCAGTTCGGCCATAGTTCCACCTCCTTTCCTCCCTAGGATGAACCTAGAGTTTGGGATGGTGGAATGCGCTGGTCATTTCATCCACCCCCTTCTATAGCACGTCCGCATTAGAACTACGCAAGATGAAAGTTAGCGTAGTATTAGAATGCGCTTTAGGAGGCCACCTTGACCTCGATCTTGCGGGTTCGTGCCTTGTCCGCCCGCGGCATGGTCAGGGTGAGCACGCCCTCCTTGAACACGGCCTCGGCCTTTTCCTGGTCCACGGGGATGTCCAGGGTCAACGCCCGGTGAACCGGCCCGTGATAGCGTTCCTGAAGGACGGCTTTGCCCTCGATTTCCGGCTCGGGCAGGACGGCGTTGATGATGAGGGTATCCCCTTCAAAGGTGATGTCCACATCATCGGGCTTCGCGCCGGGGAGGCTCGCCTGCAGGATGACGGCTTCGTCGGTCACCCAAACGTCCACGGGCAAACGGGCCGCTCGGGGCTGAGCTTCCTCCCGCGTTCGCAACGTCGGTGCCCACATCTGGTTGAACATTTCCCGCATCAACGCTTCAAAGGGACTGTATTCGCGCATCGTTCTCCCTCCTTTCGTGAAATCGTCGGCTGCGTGCCGACCCTGTTCTTAACGGTTCCTCGCTTATCTTAAGGGAGAACTGTTAGATTAGAATATGCGGCGTGTATGCGTTCTATAAGAACACGCGGACAAAAGCGTTCGGAAATACATGGCCCTACAGGGGAAAGGAGAAGGGGTAGGAGTAGCGCCGGACGCCAAACCGCCCGGCTCATTCTAGCGAAGGCCTGCGGCCTATGGGTAACGAAGTGACGAGTAACTGCTTTGGGGGGTGTAGGGTTAAGGATGAGCGGCGGCGCCGGGTGGCGATAGAGATGGCGGAGAATCCGTCGGGGGGCCTGCCGCAACAGATGGGCGGGTGGGCGGCCTTGAAGCGGGCCTATCGGTTGTTGCGTTGTGAGGTGGAGGGTGAGGGCCCGACCCGGCGATAGGGCGCTTCATCCAGCCGAACACGATCATAGCGGCTTGGTGCTGCCTTAGAAGGCGGCATGACTATGAATAATAGGGACACCCAGCCATTCTTCACAGTGACGATACCCCCATCCCAAACAACTATTCCACCAATTTGCTAAAAAGCCACTCCGATACGGTATACTCCCTTTACTGGGCCATGGTGTTTCTCCTTTCCGAGCAGTCTTTTGCTTTTGGTCTTGTAGACTACCCTCAAGGATAACACCTGGCCCGCTATTTTTGCAGGAAAGAAGTATGTACCATCAGGGCCAGATGAGGTCATCGACGACCGATCGCCCCATTGGAGGAAAAAGGGCAAGGCATAGCAGGACGATTGGCCCCCTCCGGCAAAGCCGATATACAATGAACGATGTTCTGTGACAATATCCTTTCAAAGGTGGAAGGCTGAAGGCTGCCCCCGGAGAACGTAAAGGACACCACTGGAGGAGGAGAGTGGAAGCGAACCGCCGGCCTCCATTGCCTCGGGCCTTCTTCGAGCGGGATACCGTGCGCGTGGCCCGAGAGCTCCTGGGCCATTACCTGGTGCGGGAATACGAAGGACATATCCTGGCAGGCCGTATCGTGGAGACGGAAGCCTACGTCGGTTTAGATGACAAGGCGTCCCACGCGTCCGTCGGCCGGACGTCCCGCAACGCGGTCATGTTCGGCCCGGCAGGATACGCGTACGTGTACCTCATCTACGGCGTCCACCACTGCCTGAACGTTGTCACCGAAGAGGAAGGCTATCCGGCTGCCGTCCTCATCCGAGCCCTGGAACCCGTGGAAGGGGTTGAGATCATGCGCCGCCTACGCGGCCGTCGGCCGGACGTGGAGTTGACTAACGGACCGGGGAAACTTTGTCAGGCCCTGGCCATCGACCTCCGCTTCAACGGTCATGACCTGTGCCGGGGGGAACAATTGTGGATCGCCCGGGGGGAATCGGTTCCACCGGAGCACATTGTGAGCGGCCCCCGAGTCGGCGTCCGAGGGGACCGGCGAGCGTTGACCGTGCCCTGGCGCTTTGCCGTGCGGAACCACCCCTACGTCTCCCGGCCATACCCTTGGAAGAAGGGGACATCGTCATGAGAGAGATGGTACGAACCGCGGGACGTGAGCCATGAACATGTTCATCCACCTTCTTGCCGGTCACCTTATCGGTGACTTTGCCCTGCAAACGGGCGCTATCGCCCGCATGAAACGAACCAGTTACCGCGGCCTCCTCTTGCACGTGAGCATCGTCTGCCTGGCCACCGTCCCCCTTACCGCCTTCCTCCCCTCCGGACTCACCGCGGCCTTCCTCGTCTGTCTAGGGCACCTGCTCATCGACGCGGTGCGCACGGGGCCGCTGCGCAACCTCACCTGTTGTACCCTCACCTACTTCCTCACGGACCAGCTCGCGCATCTGCTCCTCATCGCCGCGGTGGCATTCCACTTCCAACCCCAACTTTACGACACCCCGGCCGACTTCCTGCGCCCTTACACCCCCTTCGACTCCTTCCTCCTCCTCCTTTCGGCCCTCATCTTCCTCACCTTTGTCGTCCCCATCGTCGAAGCCATCTTGTACAAAGACTTGGTCAGCGGGGAAGCAACCATCCACCTCAAGGTCACCAACCGCCTCCGGCTCCTGGGCTCCCTGGAACGGGTGACGGCCTTCCTCCTCTGTCTGAGCCCCTGGGGATACCTGGCCCCCCTCGTCTTCGTCCCCCATTA
>WGAA01000328.1 GCA_015489285.1 Anaerolineae bacterium
CCACGTGTACAACATCGACACCTACGGCAACCCGGCCTACGGCAACGACCGCTCTGCCGGTTGCGTGTACGTGGACGGCGGTCGGGATATCACCATCGAGTACAACCGGCTCCACCACTGCAATCTGGGCGTGGAGATCGCCAGCGAGCACAGGGGCCACGCCACGAGCAACGTCACCGTGCGCAACAACTTCATCTACGACAACACCGAGGTGGGCCTGGCCATGGGGGGCTACGACACCCGTCGCGGCTCCACCGAGAACTGCGTGGTGGTGAACAACACCTTCTACCACAACAACACCAGCAACGACTGGGGCGCGGAACTCTACGTCCAGTACGACACCCGCAACAACGTGGTCAAGAACAACATCTTCTACGCGGGCGACGCGGGCTGGTTCATCCGTTCCTGGAGCACGGTGATGACGGGCAACGTGGTGGACTACAACCTCTTCTACACCACCGCGTCCAACCCCCGCTGGGAGTGGAAGAACCAGACCTACACGTCCTTCGCCGCCTACCAATCGGGCTCGGGCAACGACGCGCACAGCCTCAACGGGCAGGACCCGCTGCTCGTCGACCCCGCGGCCGGCGACCTGCACCTGCAACCGGGCTCACCGGCCATCGACGCGGGCCAGACCCTGACCGAGAGCGGGCCTTACGACATCGACGGCGACGCGCGCGTCCAGGGCAGCAGCATCGACATCGGCGCGGACGAGTACCATTGACTGCACCGGCTCTACATGGCGATGATTGAGTAAAGACGATGAACAATTGACGATGGACGATTAAGGGGGTGGCGTAACGAGTGACGAGTAACTGCCTGGTCCGAAGACAAGGTTGGCCCTACCGCGTCAACCCGGCCCTAAGTTACGCATCACGCATCACGGATTACGTCGCCGAAGCCAAGGTGGTCCTGCCAGCGCCAACGTTCTCCCCGCGCCACCCCCTGACGCATCACGCATCACGCATCACGTATCACGTATCACGCATGACGCCTAAAATCACGTTCAAACACATCAACCCTATCGACCTTATCCTGGCCCTGGGGCTGGCCGTTGCCGCCCTGGGCCTCTACCTGCGCACCCTGGTGCCGGGCCTCCTGCCGGGGGATAGCGGCGAGTTCCAGGTTCTGGCTCGCGTGTTGGGCCACACCCATCCCACGGGCTACCCCGTGTACCTGGTGCTCGCCCATCCCCTCACGTGGCTCCCCGGTCGCTCGGTGGCCTACGCGGCCAACGCCTTCTCCGCGCTCATGGCCACGGTGTCTGTGGGGGGCGTATACCTGGCCGGTCGCAGCCTGACCCCGTACCGGGTGCTGGCTTTGATCGGCTCTGTGGCCCTGGCCCTATCGCCCACCTTCTGGTCCCAGGCCCTCATCGCGGAGGTGTACACGCCCGGCGCGGCGTTTCTCGTCGTGGTCGTGGCCCTGCTCCTGCGCTGGGAGCGCACCCGCTCGCCCCGCCTCCTCTTCCTGGCCGGGCTCATCGGCGGGCTCAGCCTGGGCGTGCACATGACCGTCGCCCTGCTGGCGCCTGCGGTCCTCCTCTTCCTCCTCCTGGTGGACGGCAGGAACCTGCGGATGTGGCGTTCGGCCGTTCTAGGGGTCGCGCTCGGCCTGGGCCTCACCCTCATGCTCTTCCTGTGGATAGATGCCCGCCACGCGCCGGCCGACTACTTCCGTCTGGTGGTGGAACCCTCGGCCAGCGCCTGGGACCTCACACCGGAAGACCTGGACAGTCCGTGGGAACGACTGCGTTTCGACTGGACCGCGCAACAGTTCCGGCCCTTCATGTTCCGCCTGGACGTGTTGAAACGTCAGGCGAAGGCCTATGGGCGCCACCTGCCCGACGAATTCCCCCTGCCGTTCCTGGCGGGAACCCTGTTAGGCATGATCGTCCTCCCGATTCGCAAGCCCAAGGTTGGGCTCTTCTTGCTGGCCGCGCTGGCCGTCCAGTGGCTCTTCACCTGGACGTACGCCATCTGGGACCTGTACGTCTTCTTCATTCCCGGCTACGTCCTGGTGGCCCTCCTCGCCGTGGCCGGACTGGATGGGGTCGTGCGTGGGGCCGACCGGCTCACCGGCCGACGGCCGCGGGTTGCTGCGTACACGGCCTGGCTCCTCGCCCTGCTCATGCTGGGCTTCTCGGCCCTCTCCCTCCCACGGGAGATGCGGCAGGCCGTCGTCGCGGGCGAGAGGCCCTCTTTCCCCTTCGAGGAATATCCCGAATTCGACCCCACGCTCGAGGCACGAGCCCGCCGAGTGGTGGATGCCCTGCCGGAGGGGGCCATCGTGCTCACCGACTGGGACATGCTATGGCCCTACACCTACGCGGCCTACCTGGAAGCCGGGCGTCCGGACCTGCGCTTCCTGGAAACGCGACCCCGCGACGACCGTCCCGAAATCGCGGATTCCCTGGTCGAGTACATTCATGCCCACATGCCCCAACACCCCATCTTCATCGAGGAGCGGGACCGCCGCCTGCGGCAGGAGGGCTTCCGACTCGTCCCCAAGCGGGTGGGAGGTGTGAGGATGTATAGAGTAATGAGTCACGAGTAACGAGTAAGGGGATGGCGCAGGAAAACAACGATTAACGATTGACGATTAACGATTAAAAGAATGGCGTGATCACAAGGCTATCGTCGTAAAGCCACCTGGTCTTCAAGTTACGCATTACGCATCACGAGTAACGAGTAACGGAGTAACGAGTAATTGGTTGGCGTAAAGACATGGTTATCGCCATAGAGCCAATTTGTCTGCAAATTACGCATTACGCATCACGTATCACGTATCACGCATCACGCCGGAGGCATCATGAGTGACGTTCTCGTTGTTGGCGAACTGAACGTGGACATCATCCTGTCGGACCTGAACGCGTTTCCGGCCTTGGGTAAGGAAGTGCTGGCCGGGAACATGGAGGTCGTCCTGGGCAGTTCCTCGGCGATCTGCGCCGCCGGACTGGCGAAACTGGGCGCGTCCGTCACTTTCGTGGGCATCGTGGGGGACGACGACTACGGGCGCTTCGTGCGCCGCGAACTGGACCGGCTGGGCGTGCACACCGGGGCCATTCACACGGACCCGAGCGTGCGCACGGGCGCGACCATCTCCCTGGTGTACGCAGGGGACCGGGCCCTGGTCACCCACCTGGGCAGCATCGCCGCCCTGCGCGCGGCGGACGTCCCCCTCGACCTGCTGGGACGCCACCGCCACCTGCACGTCAGTTCCTACTACCTGCAAAAGAACCTGCAACCCGGACTCCCTGACCTCTTCCGGCGGGCTCGGGCGCAGGGACTGACCACCTCCCTGGACGTGGGGTTCGACCCGGACGAGGACTGGCAGCGGGAGCGGGTACTCGACCTGCTGGCCCAGGTGGACATCTTCCTGCCCAACGAAGTCGAGGCCACGGCCCTGGCCGGGACCGAGGACGTGGAGGAGGCCGCACGAGCCCTCGCCCGTCACGTGCGGGGCTGGGTCGTCGTCAAACGGGGCGCGCACGGCGCGCTGGCCGTCTCTGCCACGGGCGAACGGGTGAGCGTCCCCGCGTTCCCCGTGCAGGTCGTGGACACCACCGGCGCGGGGGACTCCTTCAACGCGGGCTTCATCTACGCCTACGCGCTGCAGAAGATGCCCGTGGAGGACGCCCTGCGTTTCGCGGCCGCGTGTGGCGCGCTCTCCACCACCGGCGTCGGCGGCACCGCGGCCCAGCCAACGGCCAAGGAAGTATGGCGACTCATCCGCTCCGCCGCTACGACTTCACGCTAAATCACGCATCACGCATCACGTATCACGTCATCACGCATCAGGAGGCATACACACATGCACTATCTCGACCTTATCGTTTCCAGCCATCGATACCCGCCCGCGCGGGGCATCCCCTCCGTTTGCTCCGCCCATCCCTACGTCATCGAGGCCACGTTGCGTCACGGGCTCACCCTCCCCGGGCAGACCCCCGTCCTCATCGAGTCCACGTGCAACCAGGTGAACCAGGAAGGGGGCTACACGGGCATGACCCCGCCCGACTTCGTCGCGTTCGTGCAGGACATCGCGGCACGGGTCGGTTTTCCCCGGGAACGCATCCTCCTGGGGGGAGACCACCTGGGGCCCCTCCCCTGGGCCCATCTGCCGCCGGAGCAGGCGATGGAGAAAGCCCGGACCCTCGTTGCGGCCTACGTCCGGGCCGGGTACACCAAAATCCACCTGGACTGCTCCATGCCCCTGGGCGGAGAGCGGGACCTTCCCCTCGAGGTCATCGCCGAGCGCACGGCCGACCTGGCCCAGGTGGCCGAAGCCGCCCGTCCCGAGGGCACGACCCTCCGCTACGTGGTGGGGAGCGAAGTGCCTCCCGCGGGCGGAGCCAAGGGGGGGCGGCACAGCGTGGAGGTCACCCCGCCCGAGGAGGTCGAGGCCACCCTGGACGCCATGAGGCGGGCATTCCAGGCGCGGGGCCTGGACCGAGCGTGGCAGCACGTGGTCGCCATCGTCGTCCAGCCCGGCGTGGAGTTCGGCAACGACTTCGTCCACGACTACGACCCGGTCGCGGCCCGGGGCCTGGCCCGGTTCATCGAACATGTGCCCGGCTTAGTGTACGAGGCCCATTCCACGGACTACCAGACCGGTGAGGCGCTGCGGGCCCTGGTGGAGGACCACTTCGCCATCCTCAAGGTAGGCCCCGCGCTCACCTTTGCCTTTCGGGAGGCCGTCTTTGCACTGGCGGCCATCGAGGAAGAACTGGGTCTGCCCGAGCCCTCGCGCATCCGTGATGTGCTGGAGCAGGTCATGGTGGAACGCCCCGACCACTGGCGCAAGTACTATCCGGGCACGCCGGAGGAACAGCGATTGGCCCGGGCTTTCAGTTTCAGCGACCGGGTGCGCTATTACTGGCCCGACCCTCGGGTGCAGGCCGCCTTCACCCGCCTGCTGGACAACCTCTCCCGGCGGGACATCCCCCTCTCCCTCCTCAGCCAGTATCTGCCCCTGGAATACCGCCGCGTGCGTGCCGGGCACGTCTCCCCTCATCCCCGAGACCTCATCCTGGCCCACATCGAGGACGTGCTGGAGACGTACGCTCGGGCGTGCAGTGTTGGCGGGGAGCAGACATGAGGAAGGGGATTCCTGTTCGACGGGAACAGGAAGGAGGAAGGAGGGTTATTCCTGGTGGGCGATGTGCTTCAGAGCCCGGTCGAGGACATCTCGCACGTGATCGTCGTCCAAGGTGTAATACACGTGGCGTCCCACCTTGCGGAAGCGTACCAGACCCTGATGACGCAAGACGCGCAACTGGTGCGAGACGGCGGATTGGCTCATGTGAAGCACCTTGGCGAGTTCGTGGACGCACACCTCGCCGTTCGCCAGGGCTGAGATGATGCGCAAGCGCGTGGGATCGCCCAGGGTTTTGAACATCTCGGCCAGACGCACCGCCTCGCGGTCGTCGAGCATGCCCGCTTCCAGCTCGCGGAGGCGGGCATGCTCGTGTTCATCTGTGGAACACACCTCGGTTACAACCTTGTCAGCCACCATCAGACATCCTTGTCACACCAACCGGCAAGTTATGGATTACTCCCGCAACATGCGCAGGCTATTTCCGATAACGCCGAACTCGCTCAACTCATGGCCCAGCACGGTCACGGGCAAGCTCAACACACCCGACAACGCTCCCACCACCAATAATGCCACAACTACCAGGGCAAAGGCCACATTCTGACGCACAATGGTACGATTGCGGTAGGCCAGGTGGAGCGCATAGGGGACTTTGCTCAGGTCGTCGGCCATGAGCACCACATCCGCGGTCTCCATCGCCACATCGG
>WGAA01000329.1 GCA_015489285.1 Anaerolineae bacterium
CAATTGGGAGAATCTGTCGTCGAAGGCACCATCAATCGCTGGTTGAAAAAGGAAGGGGATCCGGTCGAGAAACTGGAACCTTTGCTGGAAGTCGCTTCGGAAAAGGTGGACACGGAAATCCCCGCGCCCGCGTCCGGCGTGTTGTTGAAGATATTGGTTCCCGAAGGGGAAACCGTGGAAGCGGGCACGGTCATCGCGGTCATCGGGCAACCCGGAGAGCCCTTGCCCGAGAACATTCCGCAAAAGGTGGACCTGCACGCGGTGGGCGCGCACGAGATCACCGCGGAAGCCCCCGCGGCCGAGGCGCCGGCCCAGGAGCAGGCGCCGGCCCCCGCGGCCAAGCCCGACGGAAAACGCCGCCGCGGCCCCAAGGTGACCCCCGTGGTCGCGCGCATGGCCGCGGAATACGGCATCGATTTGTCCAAGGTCAAAGGCACGGGCAAGGGCGGTCGTGTGACCAAGAAAGACCTGGAAGCGTACATCAAGCAGATGGAAGCGGCCAGGGCCGCGCCTCCCAAAGAGGAACTTCCGCCCTGGGAGCAGCCCGGCTCTGGCCAACTCTTCCAGCCCTCCAAGTGGGAAGAGGAAGAGCGGCCGCCCGAGAAACCCAAGCCCGCAGCCCCGCCACCACCTCCTGCGGAGAAGCCCAAGCCCGTGGCACCGCCTCCCGCGGCACCGCCTCCTGCGGCCGAAGAAGGGGAAATCGTGGTGCCCCTCTCCCGGATGCGCCGGGCCATCGCCGAACACATGGCCCGCAGCGTGCAAACATCCCCGCGCGCGGCCACCTTTATGGAAGCGGATCTCTCGCGGGTATTGGCCCATCGGGAGAAGCACAAGGCCGCGTTCGCGGAACGGGGCGTCCGTCTCACCTTGACGCCGTACTTCATCATGGCAACCATCGCCGGGCTCAAGGCCGTGCCCGAAGCCAACGCAGTCTTCCGGGACGATGCCATCGTCCTCAAGAAGTACTACCACATCGGCATGGCCGTGGCTGTGCCCGACGGGCTGGTCGTCCCGGTCATCCGCCACGCGGACGAGTACAGCCTCCTGGGCCTGGCGCGCAAGGTGAATGAAGTCGCCGAACGGGCTCGCGCGGGCAAACTCCTTCCCGACGAACTCGCGGGGAGCACCTTTAGCATCACCAACCACGGCGTGTTCGGCAGTCTCTTCGGCCTACCCATCATCAACCAGCCCAACGTGGGCATTCTGGGCTTTGGCGCCATCCAGAAGCGCGTGGTCGTCATCGAAGATGCCATCGCCATCCGACCTATGATATACTTATCCTTCGTGTTCGATCACCGCGTGCTGGACGGCGCGGCGGCGGACAAGTTCCTGGCCACGGTGAAGAAAACCCTGGAAGAGTGGGAGGAATAGTCGAGCGGGGGGAGCGAGATGGCAGGTGCTCCCCCGCTCCCGATAACCTATGGACCAACCTGTAGCGCTGTCCGCGTTTCAGGAGACTGTCGAACGGTATTACCGACGGAATTTCATCGCGGGGTTAGTGCACGGCGTGTTCTTCCGTGTGTCCGCGGCCCTGGTGGACACGAATACCGTGCTCCCCGCGTTCATCAGTGCCCTCACCGGGTCCGAGGTGGCGGTGGGGATGATCGCCTCTTTCATCGGCCTGGGGGGCGTGTTGCCGGAGTTGTTCGCGGCGTACTGGGTGGAAGGGCGTCCGCGCAAGAAGCCCATCCTGTTAGGGGTCATCACCATCCGCTGGATTTCCTGGGTGGTGTTGGCGTGGTTGACGTACGCGTACGGGGTAACCCACCCCGCGCTGGTGTTGACCGCGTTCGCGGTGCTGGTGCTCACCTTTTCCCTGGCGGGCGGGGTGGGTTCTGTGGTGTACGGTGACATCTTCGCCCGGGCTATCCCCGCAGAGCGTCGGGGGAGGTTTGCCGCGTGGAGGAACTTGTTGGGCTTCGCGCTGGCCATCGCCGCGGGGATGGTGGTCAAACGAATCTTGCAAGATGAAGTACATTTTCCCTTCCCCCAGAACTACGCGCTGCTGTTCGGCCTGAGCGGGGTAACGCTGGGCATCGCGTTTACGGGATTTGCCATGATCCGGGAGCCGGTGTACCCCATCCAGCGGCCGGTCGCTTCCCTGCGGGAGATGTTCTCCCGTTCCCGTGCGCTGTTGCAATCCAGTCGGGATTTCCAGTATTTGCTGGTGGCCCAGGCGCTCTTTGTCATCGGCGCGGCCCTGGCCCCCTTCTACGTGGTCTATGCACGACAGGAATTGCACGTGCCCGCGGGCATGGTGGGCGTGTTCCTCTCCGCGCAGATGATCGGTGCGGCCCTGTCCAATCTGGTGTGGGGATGGCTGGGGGACACGTACGGTAACCGGGTGGTGTTGTTGGGCGTGGCCCTGGGTGGGATGACCGCGGCCGTGCTGGCCCTGGTCACACCCCTCATCGCCCCCGAATTGTACACGCTGGTGTTTCTGGCCCTGGGGGCAACGATGAGCGGTATGGGCATCGGGTATGGGAACATCTTGCTGGAAATGGCGCCGACGGAGGTGATGCCCACGTGCATTGCGCTGCGGGACACTATCATGGCCCCGTTCACCCTTGTCCCCATCGGCGTGGGAGTCCTTGTCCAGCGGGTGCCCTACGCGTGGGGCTTCGCGTTGGGCGGGCTGTTCATGTTGCTGAGTTTTCTCACCACCTGGCGCCTGCGGGACCCACGGCAGCATCCGGAGAGTGTGTGTAAGGTGTAAGGACCTTTTGCCCTCACCCTCTCCCCAACCCCTCTCCCTCTCCCGAATTCGGGAGAGGGAGAGGGGCAAGCGGCCATTTGGTTTGGCGCGTCCATCGGCGAGGGGTGTGGGTGAGGGCCTTGAAGACCTAAGAAACTATTAACGGAGGTGCATCTTGACACCCGAATACGATGTCCTGGTCATCGGTGGTGGGCCCGGTGGGTACGTGGCGGCCATTCGCGCGTCCCAGTTGGGCCTGAAAGTAGGTCTGGTGGAGAAGGAACGCCTGGGTGGCATCTGCCTGAACTGGGGGTGCATTCCCACGAAGGCGCTGTTACGCAACGCGGAATTGGCTCACATCCTGACCAAACGGGCCAAGGATTTCGGCATTTCCTACGACAATCTGCGTCTGGACTACAAGGCAGCGGTGAAACGCAGCCGCCGCGTGTCCGAACGCCTGGTCAAAGGCGTGGAGTTCCTCATGCGCAAGAACAAGATCACGGTCCATCGAGGTACCGCCAAACTCCTCTCCCCCACGGATGTGCGTGTTCGGGACGCGGAGGGACGGAACACGGTCCTCAAAGCCAGGAACGTCATCCTCGCCACCGGCGCGCGCCCTCGCTCGATTCCAGGTGTGGACATCGACGGGCAGCGGGTGGTCAGTTATCGCCAGGCCATTGTCCAGGAGAACCTGCCCGCGTCGGTCATCGTCATCGGGGCAGGACCCATCGGGGTGGAATTCGCCTACGTGTGGCACAACTACGGCGTCCAGGTGACCATCCTGGAGATGTTGCCTCATCTGCTGCCCCTGGAGGACGAGGAGGTGAGTGTCGAATTGGAGAAGGCCTTCCGTCGGGAAGGGCTTCGGTTCCACACGAACGCGCGCGTGGAGCGCATCACGTTGACCGACGACGGCGTGCAGGTGGAGGTCCAGCAAGAGGGGAAGACGTTGGCCCTGGAAGCGGAGCAGGTGCTGATGGCCATTGGCGTGCGCCCGAACACGGAGAACCTGGGCTTGGAGGACATCGGTGTTCGCGTGGAGCGGGGCGCCATCGTCATCGACGAGGGGATGCGCACCAACGTGCCGGGCGTGTACGCGATCGGCGACGTGACGGGGAAGATGCCTCTGGCACATGTGGCCTCCGCGCAGGGCATTGTCGCCGCGGAGACGATTGCCGGCGTGGAAACGGTCGTGCTGGAGTACGAAATGATGCCCCGGGCCGTGTACTGTCAACCCCAGGTCGCCTCCTTTGGCCTGACGGAGAAACAGGCTCGGGAGCGGGGGTACGAGATTCGAGTGGGCAAGTTCCCCTTCCAGGCCAATGGGAAGGCCCTGGGTTTGGGCGAATCCCGCGGATTCGTTAAGATTATCGCAGATGCGAAGTACGGGGAGATTCTGGGCGCGCACCTGATCGGGCCGGAAGTGACGGAACTCCTGCCCGAACTGACGCTGGCTCGGGCCTGGGAACTGACGCCGGAAGAGATCGCGCGCAACGTGCACGCGCATCCGACGCTTTCGGAGACATTGATGGAAGCGGCCCATGCCTGGAGCGGCCACGCGATCCACATCTGAACGTCAGATGAGGAAGGAGATGGGGATGACTTTGAAGCGCATATTGGACGAAGTACGTCGTCTTCCCACAGAACAGAAACTACGTCTCATCGAGGAAGTGGCAAAAGAAGCCGAACGGGAGTTGCAGAAGACGCGACGCCCACGTCGATCCCTTTGGGGGCTC
>WGAA01000330.1 GCA_015489285.1 Anaerolineae bacterium
CCTCCCCGCCGACCCCGGTCCCTCCGACCTCGACACCTACGCCCGTGGCGCCGACGGCAACCCCCACCCTTACGCCCGTCCCTCCCACGCCCACGCCGGTGGCCCACGCGGCCGATTACATGGACGTGATGTCCTCCCCGGATTACGGCATTCAGGCCTTCCTCTGGTGGCGCCCGGAGATCGCGGACCGGGACCTGAACCTCATCAAGGAGGCGGGATTCCGCTGGGTGAAGCAGACGTTCGCCTGGGAGGATATCGAAGGCGCGCAACGAGGCCACTTCGACTGGTCCCACGCGGACCGGGTGGTGGAGCAGGTCAACAGTAAGGGGCTCAAACTCATCGCCCGGGTGAGCACGGACCCCGAGGGCGGTGTGCGTTGGGCCGGGCCGCCTCCCCAGAACATTCCCTATTTCGCGGAGTTCTTGCATGCCATGGCCGCCCGTTACAAGGGGCGCATCCACGCTTATCAGATATGGAACGAGCCCAATCTGGCCCGGGAGTGGGGGCACAAGCGCCCTAACCCGGCCGAATATGTGAAGATGCTCCGGGCCGCGTACCAGGCCATCAAGAGCGCGGACCCCAATGCCATTGTCATCAGCGCGGGGATGGCGCCCACGGGCACGGATAACGAGCAGGCCATGCCCGATGACAAGTTCTACCGCCTCATGTACCGGGCTATGGGGGGGAACAGTGACGGCTATTTCGACATGCTCGGCGTCCACGGCGCGGGATACGCGGCCCCGCCCGAGGTGAGCCCGGAAGAGGCCGCGGCGGATAAGCCCCGTTACGGGGGGGAACGCTTCTTCACCTTCCGTCACGTGGAGGACATCCGCCGGATTATGGTGGAGAACGGGGACGAGGACAAGCGGGTGGTCATTCTGGAGTTCGGCTGGACCCGCGATGCCCGCCCCAATTCCCCTTACTACTGGCACGGTGCCGGCGCCGGAATCGACGATTTCAAGCAGGGGTGCTACATCGTGAGGGCTTTCGAATGGGCCAAGCACCACTGGCGCCCCTGGATCGGTGTGATGACCCTCATCTACATGCCCAACCTGGATTGGACTCAGGACGACGAACAGTGGTGGTGGTCCATCATGGACCCCAGCCCCTTGGGCGAACTGCGCCTGCGGGCCCCATATGTCATGATAAAGAATTACCTGACGAAAGGGGTCATCGAGGACCGATGCCGGAGGTGAACGTCGGGCGTCAGGCGTCATCCGTCAGGCGTCATGCGTCAGGCGCCGGTGGGAACGTTGGCATTGCAGGCGCAGCCTGGCGTGATGACGTGATACGTGATGCGTGATGCGTAACGTCACACGTCAGGCGGCGGTGAGGAAGTCGGCACTGGAGGCGTGGCTTGGCTCTGCAACGTGATACGTGATTCGTAATGCGTAATTTGGGCAGGAGAGTTGGCGCTGTGGCGAGAACCTTGCTGCCACGCCAACCAATTACTCGTTACTCCGTTACTCGTTACTGACGTTGGCGCGGTAGGGACAACTTTGTCCTCGTGCCAGCTCTTTAATCGTTAATTGTCAATCGTTAATCGTTGTTTTTCCACGCCATCCGGTGACTCGTTACTCGTGTCCCGTTACCCCCATCCACCAATTGTACGACACGGGCAGACGTGATATAATGCTCCGCTAGTCCACAGCACCCGTAGAGATCCGGAGGTTGTCCATGGCGCTTACCCGCGAAGAGGTCGAACATGTGGCCTGGCTGGCCCGTCTGGAGCTCAGCGAGGAGGAAATTGTCCGCTTCCAGGAACAGCTTTCCGCCATCCTGGAGTACGCCCGCATGTTGGAACACATCGACATCTCTCAGGTCCCCCCCACGGCGTCCGTCTTGCCCATGCGCAATGTCATGCGTGAGGACGAGGTCCGTCCCTCCCTCCCGCGGGATGTGGTCCTGGCCAACGCTCCGGAAAAGGAATCGGGGTACTTCCGGGTCCCACCCGTCCTGGAGGACACGGAGTGAGCCGGGAATGGAGGGAACGCGGCACGAATTCCCAGACCAAAGGGATGACCAATGGATGAACTGTACCGTCTGACAGCCCACGAAGCTCGTGACCTCCTGCGCAAGGGGGAGATCTCCGCGACGGAACTGACCCAGGCCGTCCTCGACCGAATCCACGCGGTGGAGGATAAGGTAAAGGCCTACATCACCCTGACGCCGGAGATCGCGCTGGCCCAGGCGGCCGAGGCAGATAAGGCCTTCGTCCAGGCCCGGAAGGAAGGCCGAGCCCACACCCTGCCCGACCTGCTGGGCATCCCCCTGGCCGTCAAGGACGTCATCAGCACGGCCGGAATCCGCACCACGTGTGCGTCCCGCATCCTGGAAAATTACATCCCCCCCTACGACGCGACGGCCGTGCAACGGCTGCGGGCTCAAGGGGCCGTCATCCTGGGCAAGACCAACACGGACGAGTTCGCCATGGGGTGGAGCACGGAGAACTCGGCCTTCGGGCCCAGCCACAACCCCTGGGACCTCACCCGGGTGCCCGGGGGGTCGAGCGGGGGGAACGCGGCCGCCCTGGCCGCGGACGAGACCATCATCGCCATCGGCTCGGACACGGGGGGCAGTGTGCGCCAACCCGCGGGCTTCTGCAACCTGGTCGCCCTGCGTCCCACCTACGGTCGTGTCTCCCGCTTCGGGCTCGTCGCCTTCGCCTCCTCCCTGGACCAGATCGGTCCGATGACCAAGGACGTGACCGACGCGGCCCTCGTCTACGAGGCCATCGCGGGACACGACCCCCGGGATAGCACGTCGGTGGACCGTCCCGTGGGGGAGGTGCGACGGGCGTTGGGGCAAGAGGTGCGCGGTCTGCGGGTCGGCGTGCCGCGGGAATACTTCGGGGAGGGCATCGACCCGCGGGTGGCCGACGTGGTCCGTCAGGCCCTGCGCGTCCTGGAAGACCTGGGGGCCCGGCTGGAGGAGATCTCCCTTCCCCTCACCCGGCACAGCATCCCCGTATACTACATCATTGCCCCTGCGGAGGCCTCGGCCAACCTGGCACGCTATGACGGGGTACGATACGGCTACCGGGCGGAAGCGGCCACCCTCTGGGAGCAGTACAAGCGTACCCGGGGCCGCGGCTTTGGGCCGGAGGTGAAACGGCGCATCATCCTGGGCACATATGCCCTTTCCGCGGGCTATTACGACGCCTATTACCTGCGGGCGCAAAAGGTCCGCACCCTCATCCGCCAGGAGTACGAAACCGCGTTCCGCCGCGTCGACGTCATCGCCGGACCCGTCGCGCCCGTCGTGCCCTGGCCTATTGGCTGGGCTATGGAAAACCCCGTTCAGGTCTATCTCACGGACCTGCTGACCATCTCCCAGGCCATTGCCGGCGTACCGGCCCTGGCCGTCCCCGCGGGCTTCAGCGACGGCCTCCCCGTCGGCCTGCAACTGGTCGGACGACCTTTCGACGAGGAGACCCTATTCCGCCTGGCCTACGCCTACGAACAAGCCACACAGTGGGGGAAGAAGCGACCGGTCATCGAATGAGGCGGCCGATGAACGTCCAGAACAAGGAAACCTTCATCGTTCCCGAAGCGGTGTGGATAGCCTACGCGCAAAAGGACATGGAAGCCGCGCGCACCCTCTACCGGGCGGGACACTACATGGCCTGTGCCTACCACTGTCACCAGGCCCTGGAAAAAGCCCTCAAGGCCCTCTGGACCCGCTATAACGACGAGGAACCCCCGCGCATCCACAACCTGCGCCTCCTCCTCACCCACATCACCACCCTCTCCCCCCCGCCTCGGGTCGTCGAAGCCGTCCTGGAACTCAACCCCCACTACGTCACGGCCCGCATGCCCGGCTGGCCTCCCACCGACATCCACGTCTACACCTACGAATACACCCGTTACCTACTCCAACTCACGGAAGATGCGTGGTCATGGTGCTTAGAGACGCTGAACTTCAAGAGCAACTGAACCGGTTCTTCGACTACGTGCAAAAACGCATTCGCGTCCACACCTTCATCCTCTTCGGCTCGTATGCCCGGGGAACCCCTCGGGACTGGAGTGATGTGGATGTTGCCGTCATCTCCCCCGAATGGTCGGACATGACACGCCAGGAACGCATGCTCATCCTGGGGCGATGGGCATGGGCGTCCGGCGCCCACTGGGTCGAACCCGTCGGATACACGCCGGAGGAACTTGCCCGCGCCCTGCCCGGTTCCTTCGTCGGTGACATTCGGGACAAGGGCATTCACTTCACCCCGGAGAATGCCCCGGCGGATGCAGGGGGCTAGAGGGATGACCCATCCACTCCCGGACGAGGAAACGCTCAAAGCCCAGACGTTCCAACAGCTCCTCGAGCAGGGGCTCCTGCGCGAGGAAGACCGCGTCTACTGGGAGCTCCTGACCTGGCGACGGCTGCAGAAGATGCTCGCGGTCCTGCGGGAACGCACGGCCCACATCGTCGTCGGCATGGAGGCCGTCGACGACGGTCACAACCAGGCGGCCATCTTGCGCTCCGCGGACGCGTTCGGCGTCCAGGAGGTCGCCGTGGTCACAGGGCGGGGCGGCTTCGCGCCCAGCGAACGGGTCACCCAGGGAGCGCATAAGTGGCTCACCATCCGCCGCTACAGGGATATCCGGGAGGCGATGACGACCTTGCGGGACCGGGGGTATCGCATCTGGGCGAGCCGTCTCGACCCCCAGGCCGTCCCCCTACAGCAGGTGGACCTCTCGCGGCCCGCGGCCTTCTTCTTCGGCAACGAACACGCGGGGCTCTCCGAAGAGGCCCTGACCCTGGCCGATGCGACCTTTGTCATTCCCATGGTGGGCTTCGCGCAGAGCCTGAACGTCTCCGTCGCTGCGGCCATCACCCTCTTTCAGGCCACCCATCGGGCGCGTGCACTGCTGGGAGAACGGTATCCCCTTCCCCCCGAGGAACAGGGACGGCTCCTCCGGCAGTGGCTGCGCATCGCCACCCCGAGCGTGCGCCGTATGGCCGCGCAGGAGGGAGGGAATCCCCCATGACGCGGCGGGACCACGCGAGCCTCTGGCCCATCCGTTTGGCTTATCTGCTCTTCTTCGCGGCCATCGGTGCCATCGTTCCCTTCCTCAACCTTCACTTCCAACGCCTGGGCTACGCGGGGATTCACATCGGCCTGTTCAACGCGCTGCCGCCCACGGTGACCCTTTTCAGCGCGACGTTGTGGGCCCTCCTGGCCGACCGCTTTCACTTGCACAACGTGCTCTTGCGGGTGCTCTTCCTGGGCGCCGCGTGTAGCGTCCTCGGCCTCTCCTGGGCCACGACCTTTTTCCTCATCGCGCTTTTCTACGTCCTCTTCGCCTTCTTCCAGAGCCCCATCGCGCCTTTACTGGACACGGCCGCGCTGGAGGCGCTGGGAGCCCACCCGGAACGGTACGGCCAGCTGCGGGTGTGGGGGTCGATGGGTTTCATTGCCGGGACCTGGTTGCTGGGGACGCTCATCCGGGCCCTGGCCATGCCCCGCCTCTTCTTTTACGCTTATGCCCTGTTCGCGGTCCTCGCGGCGTACGTTTCCACCTTCTTCCCGCGCGTGCGGCCGCGTCCCCAGCCCCCTCTATGGCACGGTATCCGACATGTGGCCGGGGACCCCCGATGGCTCGTTTTCCTGGCCATGCTCGTGGCCGTGGGCACGGCCAACACGGGGATGTACGCCTTCCTCCCCCTGCATGTGGCCGCGCTGGGGGGCGACGAGCGGCTCATCGGGTTTGCCTGGGGGCTTGGGGCCTCCACGGAGATTCCCACCATGTGGCTCTCCCAACACCTCCTGCGCCGCCTGGGCGTCCAGTTCATGATCCTCCTGATGATCGGCCTTTACGCGATCCGCATGATCCTCTACGGCCTCATGCCCACGGCCTGGTGGGTCATTCCCATCAACGTGCTCCATGGCGTCTCCTTCACCCTCCTCTGGGTCTCCAGCGTCACCTTTGCCGACCGTCACGCACCGCCGGGCATGAGGGCCACGGCCCAGGGGGTCATCAACGGCACCCTCTTCGGTCTGGCCGGGATCACCGGCTCCCTCCTGAGCGGCGCCCTTTACCAGAGCATCGGCGCGGCCCGGATGTTCCTCCTCTACGGGGGAGCGCTGAGCCTCCTCTGGGTCGTCTGGCTCGTGTGGGGGAAACACATCAACGAGGACGTACAGGAGGAGCAGGGAAATGGACGCTGATCTCGTCGCCCGCATCCGTGCGATGCCCAAAGTCGAGCTGCACATCCACCTGGAAGGGACGGTCGGCCCGGGGACGTTCTTGCGCCTCTGCGAGCGGCACGGGCTCCGTCCCCCCGCGGAGACGGAGGAGGCGCTGCGGGAGCAGTACCGCTTCCGCTCTTTCGAGGATTTCATCCCCCTTTACCTCGCCATTCAGGACAGCATGCGCACAGCAGAGGATTTCGCGCTCGTCGTCTACGAGCTGGGCGCGGATCGGGCTGCCCAGCACATTGTCTACTCCGAAGTCACCGTCACGCCGTACACCCACATCTGGCAGCACAAGGGGATCGCGCCGGAGGAGATCATCGAGGGGTTGGAGGAAGGTCGCCGTCGGGTGCGGGAGGACTTTGGGGTCGAACTGCGGTGGATTCTGGACATCCCCCGCTCCCTGCCCGAACCCGCGACCGCGTGGACGACCGATTGGGCCATTGCCTGGCGGGACCGGGGGGTTGTGGCCCTCGGGCTGGGGGGGAGCGAGCGCAAAGGTCCGGCCCCCCGATTTGGGCCCGCGTTCGAGCGGGCCCGGGCCGCGGGGTTGCACAGCGTGCCCCACGCGGGGGAGACGGCCGGGCCGGAAAGTGTGTGGGCGGCCATCCACGCGCTGGCCGCGGAGCGCATCGGCCACGGCGTACGGGCCATCGAAGATCCCCTCCTCCTCGCCTACCTGCGGGAACACCGCATCCCCCTGGAGATCAACCCCACCAGCAACGTCCTTCTGGGACTTTACCCCTCCCTGGAGCAACACCCCTTTCCCCGCCTCTGGGACATGGGGCTCGTCCTCACCGTCAACTCCGATGACCCGGCCCTCTTCGACACCACCCTCACCGACGAATACATCCGCCTGGTCTCCACCTTCGGCTACACGTGGGAGGATGTGGTGCGTTGGGTGCGCAATGCGGCCGATGCCGCGTTCCTCTCCCCCGAGGAGAGGGCCCAGATCCTGGCCGAAATCCTGGAGCTCGGGTGATTTCTCTGTTCGGAATTCCGAAGTCGGGCGCCGGTGAGGACGTCGGCGCTGGAGGCGCAGCTTGGCCCGGCGACGTAATCCGTGATGCGTGATGCGTAACGTCATTCGTCACCCGTCATGCGTCAGGCGCCGGTGAGAACCTTGCTGCCACGCTAACCAATTACTCGTTACTCCGTTACTCGTTAGTCGTGATACGTGATTCGTGATGCGTAATGCGTAACGTATGTCAAGTCCTGAAATACGTTTAGTCTGGTCCTGCGGATAGTCAGCATTGGCACATTAACAAGTGGCCTCCGTCTCGGGTGGAAAGACCAAGGCAGGTGCCGTGACACGGCCGAGATAGACATCTTCGGGCCGGGCGTAGTTCAGGCTCAG
>WGAA01000331.1 GCA_015489285.1 Anaerolineae bacterium
GTCGTACGGGGAGAGGGCGATGGGTGCCGGGCCGGGGGCGCCTTGGGCCCCAGGTGGAAGGAGCAACTGGCCCCCAGGAGGATAATCAAGAACAGGATGGGAAGGGTGCGCTCGTTCATGATCCCTTTTCGTCCTCCTCAGGGTGGGCCGGGGCACCACCGGAGGGGTTGTCGGCCCCGCCGCCCCCCGCAAAGTGGGCGTCACGCAAGGCCTTCAGGTTGCTCAAGTGCAGGTGGAGCTCCCCCTCTGCCCCTTCGGAGAGGAGGGCGTGCAGGCGGTCCAGTTCTTCCCGGTAGATGTCCAACATATCGAGTACCGCGCTGCGGTTGGTCATGAGGATGTCCATCATCATCTTCACGTCGCTACTGGCCACTCGCGTCGTATCCCGGAAGCCGCCGGCGGCCACCCGCCAGACGCGCGGGTCTTCCCGGGCTACTCGGTGGGCCGTGGCGACCAGGGCAGAGGCGACCAGATAGGGAAGGTGGCTGATGGTGGCAACGAGCCGATCGTGGAGGTCCGGGGGCAAGAAGAGGGGATGGGCCCCCAGACGCCGTATGAGGTCCAGGGTCAGGTGGATTGTGCGTTCCTCCGTCCGTTCCAGAGGACAGAGGACGAAGGTCGCACCCTCGTAAAGGGTGGGCTCCGCGTGGGCGAGCCCCGCCTTTTCCTTACCGCACATGGGATGGCCCCCGATGGGTTGGACGTGGGGCGGGAGGGCTTCCAGGGCGCGGCAAATGGCCCCTTTGGTGCTCCCCAAATCCAGGACGATGGCTCCGGGTTTGAGGTGGGGCCCGATATGCCCGATCTGGCGGATGAGCGTGCGCACGGGGGTCCCCAGGATGACCATGTCCGCCTCCCGGACGGCTTCGACCACGTCGGTCGTGACGTGGTCGACGATGTGCCGTTCACGGGCGAGGGCCAGACTCCGCTTGGAGCGCACCACGCCGATGAACTTGGGGACATCGGCGTGACGGCGCAGCGCCAGGCACAAAGACCCCCCCATGAGTCCGAGCCCGACGACGGCGATGGTCATGTTCGCGTCCAGGCGGTATGTGCTATCATGTGGGGATGGGGGAAACCCGTCAGCCATCGGTTGTCTCCGCCTCCTCCGCGATGTAAACGTGCGCGTTGTGCTGTTTGAGCACAGGGACATATAACGGGTCGAAGGTGACGACGATGAGGACGGTGTCGGGTGGAGTGAAGTGCCGGATCAGGTTGATGCGTCGCAGAGCCTCCACCAGGGACGTCTTGCGCGGGACGATGACGACGTAGAAAGTGCGGGAGAGGTAGGCATGGGCCGTGGACACGGTGGCCGTCAACTCCGCGTCGATGAAGTCCAACACTTTCCCCTCGACGACGAGGGGAATTTGAAGGTGGGTAACGATGTTCCATTTCAGGGATTGGGGGTGTTCTAATCCCTCGCGAATACGGCGTTCCTGGTCGTCCAGCCAGGCCAGGAGGATCTCTTTCCCCAGGTTCAGGAGCTCCTCCTCTTTGAGGCGGAGTTTCTCCCGTAGCTGGTGGTAGGTGAGCCCTTTGGGGTCCATCGCGTCCAGGGCCTGCTGCAGGTGGTGAATGCTATCCAGCAGGTCGGCCAGGTGTTTCTGCCAGTGGGGGTGGGGCCACCGGCGCCATATCTCCGAGTAAGGTTCCAGGACGAGTTGGGGGAGGAGTTTGGGGTCGCTGAGGGCGCGCAGTTCTTCCAAAGTGGTCGCTTGCTGGACGTGGCGACGCAATTTCGCGATGCGTCGTAGCAGTTCTCGCGCCTGCTGTTGGGCCGCTTCGGTGACCTCCTGTTCCATCTCACGCAGGATGTCGGCCGCGGCCCGCCGTAGGAAGTCCAGGGCCGAATCCGGGTCGAGCAAGGGCAGAAGTACGACCTCCAGCGCGTTCGGGTCCTCCATGCGTGTCATTGTTCGGCCTCCTTACGCCTCCCGGACCGCCGCCTCCTCCCGCAAGACCTCCCATATGCGCCGGACTTCCCGCACGAGACGGGCGAAGTTCTCGGGACGCAGAGATTGGGCTCCGTCGGAAAGGGCTTCCTCCGGGCGGGGGTGAACCTCGATGATGAGGCCGTCGGCCCCCGCGGCGACCATCGCCCGAGCGACGGGAGTGACCAGGTCCCACTTGCCCGTTCCGTGACTGGGGTCACCGATGACGGGTAGATGAGTCAGTTGTTTCAGGGCCGGGATGGCATTGATGTCCGTTGTGTTCCGGGTATACGGTTCAAAGGTGCGAATGCCCCGTTCACACAGGGCGACGTTCATGTTGCCGCTGCTCAGGATGTATTCCGCGGACATGAGTAGCTCTTGTATTGTACTCATCATTCCCCGTTTGAGAAGGACGGGGCGCTGAACTTTGCCCACCGCGTGGAGGAGGGCGTAGTTCTGCATGTTGCGGGCCCCGATTTGCAACATGTCCGCGTATTCCGCGACGAGGGAGACCAGGTCAGGGGACATGACTTCGGTCACGACGGGGAGGCCGTAGATTTCCCGCGCTTCGGCCAAATATTCCAGGGCCCGTACACCCAACCCCTGGAAGGAGTAAGGAGAGGTGCGGGGTTTGTACGCGCCGCCGCGTAGCATGTGCGCTCCCGCTTCTTTGACGGCATGGGCCGTCTCCAGGAGCTGTTCCCGACTTTCCACGGAACACGGACCTGCGATGATGGTGAGATCCCCACCACCGATGGACACGCCGTTGAGGTAGATGACCGTGTCCTCCTCTTTCCACTCTCGACTGGCCATTTTGAACGGATGTAAGACTCGCACGACCCGTTCCACCCCCTCCATGACTTCGAAATTCGAACGGGCAAGGCCCCGTTCATCCCCTATGACGCCGATAATGGTGCGTTCCGTCCCACGGGAGACGTGGGGGGTAAATCCCAGCTCCTGAACTCGGTCGACGACCGCTTGAATGTCCTTGTCCGTCGCACCGGATTTCATGATGATGATCATAAGCCCTCCTCCTTTCCATCGATTCAAGTTGAAGGGGATGTGTCCGCGGCCTCGACGCCGTTGAGAACGACATCCTGGGGAGCAGCCGGATAGGAGCCCAGGAGTTTGACGAAGGCCGCGCGGGAGAGAAGCCCCACCAGCGCATCCCGACAGACGGGGTCCTGCCAGTGCCCCTCGAAGTCCAGGTAGAAGACGTAATGCCAGGGACGGTTGCGCCGGGGACGACTTTCCAGTTTGGTCAGGTTGATGCCCCGCCGGGCGAATTCTCCCAGGCAGTCGTACAGGGCCCCCGGGCGGTGGGGGACGGCGAAGACAAGGGAGGTTTTGGACCGAGGGGCAGGGGGAGCTTCCCCGTGGGCAATGACGAAGAAGCGGGTGATGTTCCAACGCATGTCCTGGATGTTCTCCGCGAGGACGTCCAGGCCGTAGATCTCGCCGGCGAGTCGGCTGGCGATGACGGCAAGCCCCGGTTCCGGGTGCTCTGCCAGGTCTTTGGCGCTTCCGGCCGTATCGTACCAGGGTTCGGGATGCCAACCATGACGGGCGATGAAGTCCTCGCACTGGCTCAGGGCTTGAGGGTGCGAGCGTACTCGACGGATCTCTTCCAGACGTGTGCCCGGCGGCGCGAGGAGGAAGTGACGCACGTGAAGGTAAATTTCCCCCTGGACGCGCAAATCGTGTTCCAGCAAGAGGTCGTAGGCTTTGTTGATGGAGCCGGCGACCGCGTTTTCCACGGGCAGGACGCCGAAATCCGCCCGGTCCTCCTCGATGGCCTGGAAGATGTCCCCAAAGGTGCGACAGGGTAACGTGGTTACATCCCTGCCAAAATGCTGGAAGATGGCTTCCTCCGAAAAGGCCCCATGCTCACCCTGAAAGGCAACAACGGTCATGACGCACGCTCCTCTCGTCGATGGTGGAAGATGCGCAACTGGTGCTCAATCCACGCCTCTAAATCGGCCCAGTCGATGGGGGGAAGCTGGGCTTTGTCCGGGCGGAGGCGGGCGGCATCCCCCAGGTAGACGTGGACGATGTCCTGTTGGGCCTTGGTCGTGTTCCAGTGAACCAGGATGCGCACGACCCGGGGGAGTTGTCCGGGCACGTCCATCTCGTGCCCGCAGAGGAGGGGAACGTCCCACCATCCCAGCTGGCGGGCGGCCAGGGCCGGGAATTCCGCGTTCAAGTCCCGTGTGGTGGTGAAGATGGCACTGGCCACGTCCTCCGGCTCGATGCCGTTGAGTCGGATCATGAGGGCCAGTAGGCGGCGTGTTTCCCGGAGAATCGCGTCACGCGTGTTCTCCTCCACGGTCACTGCTCCCCGCACTCCTCGACATATCCGTTCCATACGTTGCTCCTCGAGAAAAGGTTCCGGCCCGGGTGGGGGCTTGCCCCTTTAGGCCAATAAAAAAGGAGCGTGAGACGTCTTCCGTCCCACGCTCCTCAGGTCCTCTTTGTTTTCGTCGGTGCTCAATGCCTCCTCAGGACCCCGGCGTGGGACGCGAGCGCGAAGGGATAAAAGTAGCCAAAGAAGCTAAAGTAGAAGGACCCACGCCGGGCCGCGAGCGCGGCCTTTTCCGCCGCTTCCGCGGATGCCGATACAAGGAGGTTCAGTTCCCGCTGGCGAAGAGAGTTACTCACGTCTTTCCCCCATAAGGTAGACGTTCCTGCCCCTCCATCATAATTGCATTGGGGGATTTGTCAAATTTGGACGCGTGAGAACGCAGGTTCGAAAGGAGAAGCCTTCTCACGGCCTCTTCGTCCACAGTACAGTTCGGAGGCTTGAGCAAGTCGAAGGGATTGATGCTCTTACCGCGCACCAGAATGCCCGGGGACGCGAGCATCCCGTGCCTGGCCGCCAACTCGCGCCCCTCCGGCGACTCCAAAGGGATGCGGGTAAAGGGGATGCCCTTGGATTCCAGGTAAGCGATGATCTTCTTGCTCCGGCGGCAATTGCGAGCCGGTAGCACGATCAGATCTTCCTCTTTCATCCTCTCCTCCCTACACATTTCAGCGCAAAACCATGAGGAAGCGAATGCCCACGACGATGAGAATGGGCGCCACGAGCAAGCTGACGATGCGGTTGAGCTTCGGGGTCCAGTAGCGCCGCACGAACAGGGCGGTCAGGCTGATGGCGATGAACTCGTAGGCCCCCAAACTCAGTTCAAAGGGCGTGAAGAACTGGCCCACCGCGATCTGGGTGATGATGGCCGCCCAGGCCGCGGTGACCACTCCCAGAGCCCCCAACGCGTACGCCCGTTTGGGATGATGGCCCAGCGCCCAGTTGTACACCGGCACGGTGAAGGGCTTGGCCCCCGCGGAAAGCAGCCCCGTGAGCACCCCACCGATGAAGGCCACCGGAGCCAGCCACGCGGGGTGGGCCGGGATCTCCCGTTCCGGCACGGGCTTGACGAAGAGCAGGCGCAACCCCACCAGGATGGCGTAAATCCCCAGCAACGCCAGCAGGTAGATGTCGGGCAAGGCGATACCCAGCAGGCGGCCCAACAGTCCCCCCACGCCGCTGGAGATGATGATCAGGGGCCAGTCCTCGCGCACGGATGTCAGCACGTCCGTCTGCTCCAGGGAGAGGAGCAGGGCGGCCACGCTCAGCACGACCAGGTTCACGGTTATCGCCTGGTGGATGGGGAGCCCCACCACGTTGACCAGCAAGATAACGAGAAAGAAGCGGTCCACCCAGGAGCGGATGGATGCGGTCACAGCCCCCACGATGACGCCGGAAATTAGCCCTTTGATGAGCAGGATGACGACGGCCTGCACGGTCATGGTGCTCTGTCCTCCCCTTGGGTGTTGACCAGTTCGCCGTGAATCGGTACTCCGTTGAGCAGGGTGTTGTACACGGTCCCCCATTCTATAGCCAATTCATGCAATTTTTGCAATTTTTCTGCCGGGGCTGGACTGTCGATGTGCAGCCGATAGGTGACCTCGATGAGGGCCGGGGGCTTGTCCCGGCGCACTCCTTCGATGTCCACGCGCACCTCGCGCAGCAAAATGTGCATCTTCTGGGCCAGGCTGTTGATGTTCGTCAGCAGGCATGCCCCTAAAGCGGCCAGCAATGTCTCCGCTGCGTTGAAACCCGCGCTGGGATCACCGCGCCGCACGCCCAGGTACATCGTGTGGCCGTGCGTTTCCGCCCGAGCGTACGCCTCTCCCTCGCGCACCAATGTGACGTGATAGGTACGGAGCTTGTTCTCAACGGGTTTGACCATGGGTGTCCTCCTTGTGCCGTTTGGCATAAAATGTCTCGACAAGAACGTGCGCCTTGTTTTTCGACCGACCTTACCGACCGTTCTCCGCCGGACGCTTCAGCGGAAGCGTTCCGCAGGTTCAAGTCGATGACGGGAGCGTGGGAGCGCCCATCTTCTTCACATGTTCCTCGCGACCGGAAACGATGAGTACCGGACAGGGAGCGCAACGGCTCACGCCTTCAGGCACATTGCCCAGGAGTTTCTCGCCGATGCCGCGGCTGCTGTGCGACCCCATGACAATGGCGTCGGCCTCCACATCCACGGCCGCCTTACATATCTCCTTCACCACGTCCCCGCGGCGGATGAGAACGTCGGCCTGGAGCCCCTGGGCCCGCACGTCCTGCAAGAATTCATCCAGCCGCGTCCGTGCCTCCTCTTCGGTCATTTCGCCGGAGATGACGGTGATGAACGTCACCCGGTGATCGCCTCTCAGGGCCAGTTGTGCTGCCATGCGGGCCGCGGCTTGGGCGTAAGGCGAGAAGTCCACGGCCACCAGGACACGGTGGGGCAATGTGCCCGGGTGGGGCGGCCGATGGGACACCACCATGACCGGACACGGCGCTTCCCGGATGACCTTCGCCGTGACGCTGCCCAGCACCACGTCCCAGAAGTTGCGGCGGCTGTGGGATCCCATGACGATCAGGTCCGCACCGACCTCCTC
>WGAA01000332.1 GCA_015489285.1 Anaerolineae bacterium
GACAAGGTCCAGAACCCGGCGGGCCCCTTCGACGCTCCGCTCGTCGGGGATGGGATGCCCCGCTTCGTAGACCTCTACGATGCGCGTGGGCACACGATAGCCGTCCTTGACCACAACGACCCCCGCGTCGACGCGGTCCCCCAGGATGTCCTCCACGGTTCGGGCCATGGCAGCCGCGGCCTTCCCCCCACCGACGACGTAGACATGTCGGATCTCGTCCAGGTTGTAGATGCGCCCCCCGGAACGGATGTGAGATCCCGCGCGTTCCAGGTTTTGCCGGATGCAGCGTTCCGGGGAGACCGCGTCCAGGGCGGCCTGGATGATTTGGGCGTAGATGCGACGCCGGGGGTTGGGTTGGAAGACCTGAGGCTGAACGGGCATGGCCATATCCTTTCCGTCAGGAATCGATTGCTCGCCACGCGTGCGCCTGGGCAATTTCCACGCCGATGTTGAACTCATCCAGGATGGATCCGCCGATGAACTCGCGCAGGATGGAGTCGTTGGGGATGGTCGTCCCATCCCGGTGGGGGAGGAACCAGCGGAGGAAGCTTACCAGACGCCGGGCTTCCATGTACGCGGGGGATGTGGGTTCGACCTGGAGGAGGAGGGGTTCCGCGTAGGTGCGCAGCGTCGCCAGCTCGTAAACGAGCGCGGAGTTGAACATCATGTCCGCGTGCTCTTGATAGGGGAAGATGTAGAGTCGTTCGGCGCGACGAACGCTTTCCCACATGAGGATGGTCCCCTCCGCGTTCCGTCCTCGGGACCGGGCATCCCGCACGATGCGCCGGATCAGACGGGTGTCGGTGGTGGAGATACGGTTGTGACGGTCCAGGTTGAGGACGGTAAGGGCCGAGACGTAGATGCGGAAGGTGTGTTCCTGGGGGATGCTCTGGGCGATGAGGGGGTTGAGCCCGTGAATGCCCTCCATGATGATGACCTGGTCCGGGTGGAGCCGAACGGTGGGCCCCCACTCCCGATGTCCGGTGATGAAGTCGAAGCGGGGGAGGGTGACCTCCTCACCGCGCAGGAGGGCGTGCAGTTGTTCGTTGAGGAGGTCGATGTCCAGGGCCTTGGGGGAATCGAAGTCGTAATTCCCGTGTTCGTCGCGCGGTGTTTTCTCCCGCTCGACAAAGTAATCGTCCATGCTGATGGCGAAGGGCCGGATCCCCGAGGCCAAAAGCTGGACGGAGAGCCGTTTGCTAAAGGTCGTCTTCCCCGATGAGGAGGGACCGGCGATGAGGACGATGCGCACGTTGCCCCTCTGGATGATCTCCCGGGTGATGTTGGCCAGGCATTGTTCGTGGAGCGTCTCCGCGATGAGGATAAGCTCCTGGATTTTGCCCTCGTGGATTTTCTCGTTCAGACTGCCCACATCGGTGACGTTCATGAGCTCCATCCAGCGGCTGTGCTGGCGGAACACGGAAACGAGCCTCGGGAGGTGGGTGAGGGGTTGGAGCTTCAGGGGCTCGTGGCGGTGGGGGAAGCGCAGGACGAATCCCGGCTCGTAGGCGGCCAGGCCGAAGACGCGGATGTACCCCGTGGAGGGGACCATGTAGCCGTGGAGGTAGTCGACGGTGTTCTTGAGCCGGTAGAGGGTCACGTAATCCTTTTCCCGGAAGCGGAAGAGGCGGACTTTGTCATCGGCCCCTCGTTCCTGGAACAGGCGCCGGGCTTCCTCCAGGGGCACTTCCTCTTTGACGATGGGCAGGTCTTGCTCGACCAGTTCCCACATGTGGGCTTCCAGCCGTTCCAGTTCCTCGGGGGTGAGGGGATCACGGCCTTCCACTTCGCAATAGTAACCGCCGAAGGTGAGGGAGTGCTCTACGACCAGGCGCGCTTCGGGGTAGAGGTCTTCGAAGGCGGCCAGAAGGAGGAGAAGGAGGGAGCGCCGGTAGATGCGCATGCCGTCCATGGTGCTCATGTCCACAGGCCGAGCGGACACATCCCGCGTGGGGACATAGGTGAGTTCGCGTAGTGTTGTGTCCACGACGGCGGCGACGATGGGGATCCGGGCGTCGGCGTAGGCGGCCCGGATGAAGGCCTCCATGGATGTGCCCGGTGGGCCCTCGAACACCCCCCGATCGGGGAATGTCACCTGGACGGTTGTGCGCGGTTGCGCGGGGCGAATGGCCTTGTCGGGTGTGGCGGTGTTCACGGTCCTTCTCCTTCCCTCTATTTCCGCAAATATCCCAATCGAAGCCCCGGACTTCCCGGTCCGACGAGCAAAATCGCGGGTTGAAAGCTTCAAATTATAATCCCGATTGGGAAGAGGGGCAATCTGGAGTAATGAGTAACGGAGTAACGAGTAACTGACTGGCGGGGGAAGACAACGATTAACGATTGACGATAAACGATTAAAGGACTGGCCTGGAGACAAGGTTGGCCCTACAGCGCTAACTCTCCTGCCCAAATTACGCATTACGAATCACGTACCCGATGCCAAGCCCCATCCTAACGCGCCAACCCTCTCCCGCCGCCTGACAAATGACGCATGACGAGTGACGTAACGAGTAACGGAGTAACGAGTAACCGACTGGCGCGAAGACAAGGCTGACCCTACAAAGCCAACTTCTCTTCGAGTTACGCATTACGCATCACGTATCACGCATCACGTTGCAGAGCGAAGCTGCGCCTGCTGTGCCGACATTCTCACCGGCGCCTGACGAATGACGTGTGACGGATGACGACCGACGACCGACCAACGACGAACGAAAGGATGGCCGGGAGACATGATTGGCCCGGCAACGCCGACTTGACTCCAAGTTACGCATCAC
>WGAA01000333.1 GCA_015489285.1 Anaerolineae bacterium
GGCGGCGACGTTCCTTGAGGACGGGGAAGAGGGTGTACACATACGCCATGCGTTCCTCTACAGCCTGTCCGTTCGGCTCCAGGTACGCGCCCAGGCGCAGGTTCTCCTCCACTGTCATATCCCGGAACACGCGACCCCCCTCGGGCACCAGGGCGATGCCACGCGCCGCGCGTTCCCACGAGGGCAGCCGGGTGATATCCTCCCCCATGTAGAGCACCCGTCCTGTATGTGGGGTAATCCATCCGGCCACGGCACGCACGATGGTGGACTTCCCCGCGCCGTTCGCGCCCAGAATAGCCACCGCCTCCCCCGGCCGCACTTCGAGGGAGACACCATGCAAGGCCTGGATATGGCCGTACGTTACGACAAGATTGTCCACGTTCAGCAAAGAGTTGTCCTGGTACATCATCGGCTCCAATACGTAATCCGTGATGCGTGATGCGTAATGCGTAATTTGCAGACAAATTGGCTCTATGGCGATAACCATGTCTTTACGCCAACCAGTTACTCGTTACTCCGTTACTCGTTAGTCCTGATGCGTAATGCGTAACTCGAAGATAGGTTGGCTCTGTAGCGACCACCTTGTCTCCGCGCCGACCTTTTAATCGTTAATTGTCAATCGTTAATCGTTGTTTTCCTGCGCCAGTCGGTTACTCGTTACTCCGTTACTCGTTACTCGTTCTCACCCCCCACCCTTCCACTATGACCCAGATAGGCTTCAATGACCGCGGGATTATTCTGGATCTTGTCAGGCGTTCCTTCGGCCAGGACGCGGCCCTGGTTTAGGACCACGATGCGCTCACACAGGTTCATGGCAAAGCGCATGTTGTGCTCCACCAGGAGGATGGTGATCCCCTCCTCCCGCAGGCTACGGATGAGGTCGGCCAGTTGCGCGGCCTCCTCATGGGTCAACCCTGCGGCCGACTCGTCCAGGAGGAGCAGCAGGGGAGAAAGGGCCAGGGCGCGGGCGATCTCCAGGCGGCGCTGGAGCCCAATGGGCAACGTGTCCGCGCGCGCGTCCGCGTACGGGGCCAGGCCCACCCGTTCCAGAATGCGGTCGGCCTTTGCCACGGCCGTGGGGGTATGGTAGTAATCCCCAAAGGCCCGTAGGGTGGGATAGATGTGGGCCCCCATCCCGGCCAGCACGTTGTCCCGGACCGAGAGTTCGGCAAAGGGTTTGACGATCTGGAACGTCCGACCGACGCCCAGGCGGGCTATGGCGTTGGGCCGCTTGCCGTGGATGGGAACACCGCGGAAGAAAATCTCCCCGGCCGTGGGCTTCAAGAACCCGGAAATCAAGTTGAACAGCGTCGTCTTTCCCGCGCCGTTGGGCCCGATGAGCCCCACGATCTCTCCCGAAGACACGGTAAAGGACACACCATCGACTGCCTTCAAGCCGCCGAAATAGCGGGCCACCTTATGAACCCTCAGCAACACATTCTCCTTCATTGCCCCCTCCCCACATACGGGAGATAAAAGGCATACCCCTGCGTCGATTGCCACGTCCACACACCACTACCCGCCGTAGCCACAAACGCTTGATGGGGAGATGTGAGCAGCATCGTCCGAATGCCGGACCGGCGAATCCGGGGGTCGAGATACACCCGACGCCAATGCATCCCCCCGTCGTCACTGACGAACAACCGGTGGGCCACCGCGTCGGACGAGGTCTGGCGATACCTGTTATCCTCTGCGAACAACCACAGACGCTCCGGTCGACGAGGGCTAATGTACAGGTCGGTAAGGGCAAAACTGCCCGTCGGCAGGTAAGCGGATAGATCCCGCCAGTGTTCCCCTCCATCCTCGGACAGATACAAGCGATTGTAGCCGGGGGAAGGGGGGAGCGCCCCCATACTCGCCCCCACGTAAACCCGCAAAGGTCGCCTCGGATCCAGGACAACGAACCGTCGAGAAAGATACTGCCACGGAACGCTGCCGGAAGGTAAGGACGACGTCAGCTCCTCCCACCGGTCCCCTCCATCTTGCGAGCGGAACAACCGGCCCCCAAACGTGAAGAAATACACCTCAGAGGTCGGTCCGACGGCCAGGGATTCGATGCCCCTGGGAGCCCTGACATCCAAGGACACCCACGTATCCCCGCGGTTCGTACTCCGATAAATAACCGACCCGGAAACCGCATACAACGTGTACGGAGAGGACGGGGCTATGCGCAGGAGAGAAACCGTGGGCGTATACACCCGCGTCCCCATCCCCTCGACCACGGGCACCCATGTCTCCCCCCCATCGACACTCCGATAGACGCCCCCCTGCTCTATTCCCCAGGCGTACAGTGCCGAGCCATCGGGCAAGGCCGCCAGATCCGGGGGGTACATGATGCGGGGAATGCTGGAAGGCAAGTTGGCAGGAGGCAACCCCCGGGAAGCCGTCCGCACCCACGTGCGCCCTCCGTCCTCGGAACGGTAAACCCGATCGGTTATCCAGGAAACAGGAGCCCATACCCGGGCGTACAACACATCGCCCCCCTGGACCAACGCGGAAACCGTCGTTTCCCCTATCCCCTGGGAACTTTCCGCCCACGTCATCCCCCCGTCCCGGGAGCGGTAGATACCCCAATCGAGGATGAGGAGCGCCGTCCCATCCTCGGGATACCGGGGTGAAAACGCCATCTGCCGGATGAACACAGGACGTCTTTCCCCCTCCACCGGCTCCACCTTCGTCCACGTGACGCCCCCATCGGTGGAGTGGAAAAGCTCCGCGGGGGAACGGGCCTGCGTGCCGGACAGGA
>WGAA01000334.1 GCA_015489285.1 Anaerolineae bacterium
AACGCGCGTCCCGGTTCAGCCCCTCGCCCACGGCGATGACGCCCAGGGTGGGGATGCCGTAGCGTTCCGCTTCGTCGATGACCTGGGTGAAGGCCAGGAGGGTGTCCCGCTCGAATTTGGCGCCCACCATGACGGAAAAGGCGACCGCGGTGGCGTTGAGGCGGATGGCGTCCTCCATGGAGACGGTGATGCCCTCGTGGAGGAGGTCACCCCATTCGCGCGCGAGAATGCTGGTGCCGCCGGAGACGCGCAAGATGATGGGAATATCCACCTCCGGGTCCACGTAGTTGCGCAGCGCGCCCCGGGTGAGCATGAGCGCGTTGGCGTAGGGGAGCAAGGGTTCTACCGTGGCGCGCAGATCCTCCAGGCCGGTGGTCGGTCCCATAAAGTACCCGTGGTCCACCGCCAGGAAGATAGTCCGTCCGCTCTTCTGGTCGAAAAGCCGTGCCATGCGATTTTTCATTCCCCAGTCCATGATAAAAATCTCCTTTCTGTAATTCATCCGTAATTCGTAATGCGTAATGCGTAACTTAGGCGAGTGAGTTGGCGTTGCTGGGCCAACCTTGTATTCACGCCAGTTTCTAATCAATTACTCGTTACTTGTTACTCGTTACTCGTAATGCCGCAATTTTAGGAGAAGGATGTCGTACAGAGATAATCTTGTCCTCGCCCCAACCTTCTTAATCGTTAATCGTCAATCGTTAATCGTTCCCCTCCACCCAAGCCCCTTTCGTTACGCCACAGCCCTTTTCACGCCAACCCCCTTACTCGTTACTTTTTACTCATTACTCATTATCTCCTCCAACTCCTTTTCCGCGGGGATGCTTTCTTCCCGCACGATGTTGATGAGGTCCTCAATGCTTTCCACGTCCTTGCGTTCCATGATCCAGCGCTTGCCGATGCGGATGGCCGCGCGCTCGGCCACGGCCCGTTTGCGCGGGTCTTCGATGCTGGTGATGTCCCACACGCTGACGATGCCCATCATGCGGCGCAGGAACTTCACCCCGCCGTGGCCCGCGGTCTCCTGCAGGAGCCGGTGGATGAAGCGGCGCCGGTACTCGGCAAAGGCCTCCTCCCCGCCGGGGAAATCCCAGTAGGGGGTGGGGACCAATTCGCCCCGGTTGTTCTCCACCCAAATTTCCTCGAACTTGCGGGCAAACTCGTTCCACACCCCACGCACCATGTCCAGGACGTACTCCTGATACTCGTGGCGTTCCTCCGGGTCGGGCGTGTGGCCGTAGTGGGAGAGGTAGTTGAGGACCAGGTTTTGCAGCACGGCCCCCACGTCATAGGCAATGGGCCCGAAGAAGGCGAATTCGGGGTCGATGACCTTGGTCCGCTCCGCGTCCACCATGATGGAGCCCGTGTGTAGGTCCGCGTGGATGAGGGCCTCGGTGTGGTTCATGTACGCGTTCTTCATCTCCGCGATTTCCAGTTTGAGCGCGGCGTCGGAACGGACGGCCTGCACTTCGTCGTCCACCAGGGGGTTCCAGTTGTTCTCCGGGGATTCCATGTAGGGATTGGTGTAGACGAAGTCTTCCTGGAGTTTGCGCAGTTCCTCGTTGATGAACTCGGCCATCATCCGCTTCTTCTCCATCCCCTTCAGGTAAAGGTCGGAGGTGAAGAAGAGGGTGCGGGCGAGGAAGGTGCTGATGTGGTCCACGAAGTGCGGCAATTTCTGCCGCGCGACCAGGGCCTTGCGCATGATCACCAGGTCGCTCAAGTCCTCCATGATGACCAGGGACATGTCGAAGTCGTAGTCATACACCTCGGGCACGAGGCCGGGGGCAAGTTCGTTGTGCTTGAGCAAAGCCTTGGTCTCGTAGCGCATCCGCTCCCGGGTCAGGGGCCAGGACTCGCCGGCCACCCGCAGGTAGGGGAGGGCCTGCTTGAGGACCACACTCTGCTCGGGATTCTTCCGGTTGGTGATGATGAACACCAGGTTCAGGTTCCCGTCTCCGACCTCTTTTACGTCCAACTCGGCATCGGTGTCGAAGATGGTGCCCCAGATCTTGGGCCGGGATTTGATGTACTCGACGACAGAATGTTCGTCCAGAGCACGGTATGTCATTGTGACCTCCCCGATGTAATGCGTGATACGTGATGACGTGATGCGTGATAACGTGACACGTGATGACGTGACACGTGAGTGGTTACTTGTTCTCTCGTCTCTCCGGGTACAGGCTCAGCAGCCCCTCCTCGCTGGCTTCGCAGATACCCCGTTCGGTGATGAGGCCGGTGACGTATTTGGCCGGGGTGACGTCGAAGGCGTAGTTGACGGCCGGGCTTTCGGGCGGGGTGAGGAGGACCCGCTTGATTTCGCCCTCGTGCCAGCCCGCGATGTACTTCACCTCGTCCG
>WGAA01000335.1 GCA_015489285.1 Anaerolineae bacterium
TCGTACCAGGAGAAGTTGAGGATGCCGTAACGGGTGAACTCGGCACCGTGGCCTGCGGTGACCACGGCGACGTTGCGCATGTCCTTCTCGTCCCGGGCGTACATCTCCGTGAGCTCACGACCCAAGAGGTGGGCATACGGCTCCTCCAAGGGAGCTTCCTCGATGGTGACCTTCCCCGTATCCCCGTCGATGACGATGATGACATCCCGGTCCGCCTTGCCCTGGATTTCCAGGGCATCGAACCCCGCGCCTTTCAGGTAAGGCCCTACCATTCCCCCCACGTTGCTGTCGATGACCAGGTTTGTCAGGGGGGAAATGGTGACGACGGTGGATTTCCCCGTCCCCGGGTAGGAGAGAATGCCGCACAGGGGACCGTTGGCGATGATCAGCTCATTCTCCGGGTCATTCCATTGCGTGTCGTCGTTGACCGCGTTCCACAGGAGCCAGAGGGCAAAACCCCGGCCACCGGTGAAGGTGCGCTTCATCTCCTCGGTCACAGGGCGTTCCTCGAAGCGCATCTCCGAAAGGTTGATGTACAGCGTTCTGTTGGCGTATCCCCGCTCCACGGGGCGAAGTTCATAGGTGTATTCGGCGATTGTGCGATGCGCCTTCTTCAACACATCTGTCGGTATGAGGCTCATGGTTTCCCTCCTGCGCTCAAAATAGTTCCTTGGTCCTTGCAGCACGCATATATGGTAACACGATTTCCCCCATTCGGGCTAGATCGGGGCGAGAACGTTCGGAAATGCATGGGGCCTTACGCACCGGTCCAGACTTCCGAAGTCGGCGGGACTTCGGAAGTCTGACAGGCGCCGGTGAGAACGTTGGCGCTGCAGGTGCATCTTGGGGTTGGTGACGTGATGCGTGATGCGTAACTTGAAGATAAGTTGGCTTTGTAGAGTGTCGCCGGGCGCTAAACCGCCCGGCTCATCCTAGCGAAGGCCTGCGGCCTCACGCGGGCAAGCCCGGAGGGCTTTGCTTTAATGAGCACGGCGGTTCAGCGCCGTGCGAACCCCGGCCTGAGATGCGTCATACGTCATACGTCAGGCGCTAAGGGGAAGCTGGCACTACAGGCGCATCTTGGCCTGAGGCGTAATCCGTGATGCGTAATGCGTAACTCAAGGCCATGTTGGCGTTATAGGGACAACCTCGTCTGCACACCAGTCGGTTACTCGTTACGCCATTCGTCAGGCGCCGGTGAGAACGTTGGCACTGCAGGTGCATCTTGGATTGGTGACGTGATGCGTGATTCGTAATGCGTGATGCGTGATTTGAAGACAAGCTCGGCTCTGCGGGATAACCTTGTGTCCGCACCGGCCCCTTAATCGTTAATCGTCGTCTTTCCGCGCCATCCGGTTACTCGTTACTCGTGACTCGTTACTCAAGCGGAAATGTGCTATGATGGGGAAAACATCGTCGGCAGGAGGTGATTTTCATGGAGCATTCCTCTTACCTGTACAGTGAGATCTTCGCCCAACCGCAGGTGCTCACCACTCTCTACCTGGAGGAAAACGCCCGCATCGCGGAGATTGCCGCCCAACTCCGGGACCGGGACATCCGCTACATCGTCATGGCGGCCCGGGGGAGCAGTGACAACGCGGCGCTGTACGGAAAATACCTCTTCGGCACAACGTCCCGACTCCCCGTCGCCCTGGCGACCCCCTCCCTCCACACCCTTTACAAACGCCCACCCCACCTGACGGGGGCCCTGGTCATCGGCATCTCCCAATCCGGTCGCTCCACGGACATCGTCACGGTGGTCCAGGACGCACGGGAGCAGGGCGTCCCCACCCTGGGCATCACGAACGATCCCACCTCACCTCTGGCCGAAGCGGCCGAATTCGTCATCCCCCTCCACGCGGGCACGGAACGAAGCATCGCGGCCACGAAAACGTACACCGCCCAGCTCATGGCCCTGGCCTTACTGGCCGCGCACATGGCCGAGGACAAGGCCCTCCTCCAGGAACTCCAGGATGTCCCGGCCGCGGTCAGTCAAACGCTGGGGCTGGCCGCACACATCTCCACCATCGCGGACAGGTACCGTTACATGGAGGCCTGCGTCGTCATCGGGCGGGGGTACAATTACGCCACAGCCTACGAGATCGCGCTGAAACTCAAGGAGCTGACCTACGTCGTCGCGGAACCCTACTCCTCCGCGGACTTCCAGCACGGGCCCATCGCTATGGTCGCGGACGGCTTTCCCGTCATCCTCGTCGCGCCCCAGGGCAAGGTACACGAAGAGATCCACAAACAGGCCCGCAAGCTCAAGGAAAAGGGCGCGGAACTCCTGGTCATTTCCGACGTGCCGGAAACGTTGGACCTGGCCCGCATCGCCCTTCCCCTCCCCACATCCCTCCCCGAACGGGTCACCCCCTTCATCACCGTCATCCCCGGCCAACTGTTCGCCTACTACCTCACCCTGGCCAAGGATTACGACCCCGACCACCCCAGGGGGTTGACCAAGGTGACCCAGACGCGATAGAGGTCGGGAAGGGGAACGGTAAATACCCCTTCTCACCGAATCGGGCGAAAGCCCGTTGGTTTCCGCGCGGCCGGGATCTTACGGGGTGGGAGACGGCGTCGGCGTGGGTGTGGGAAGGGGGATGATGAGCTCCTGCCCCACCCGGATGATGCTGCTCGCGGTCAATCCGTTGGCGTCGAGCAGGTCCTGGACGCGGATGCCAAACCGCTTGGCGATCTCCTCCGGCGTATCCCCGGGCTGGACCTTGTACTTGAGCGCGGGGGGCATCGGCGTCGGAGTGGGGGTCTC
>WGAA01000336.1 GCA_015489285.1 Anaerolineae bacterium
GGGTAATTCCCTTGTGGAAGACGGCCTCGAAAAAGCCGTTGTACAGGAACATGTGTCCTGTGGCCACGCCCAAACCGGTGGGACCCCAGGCGGCCACACCGCCCACGGGGTTCCCGTTGTCATCCAAAGCCCGCACCACCTTCTCACTCACCGCGGTGCCGTTGATAACCTGGAATTGGGCTTCGAGACAGGTCATGGGGAGGAAAATGGGCCACGCGCTCGTGTTCGTCAGGTCGGACATGGCGTAAATATCCCACACGTCCGAGCCGGACCACTTCCAGGTGCTCGAGTGACCGTTGTAGGTGACGAAGGCCGCACCCGCGTTGATGGCGTTGACCAGGGCGTTCTTCACATCGTTCCCGTAACGGTAAGGGGTATACCCAGGACGGGCTTCGTCCTGAAGGTAGAGCTTGTTGCGCGTGTACTCGTCAGGGATCACGCCATCCATGTGAACGGGCCACGGATTTCGCCCCGCGGTCAACGTCATTCCCTCGAGGACACCGCCCGGGGCGAAGTTCGACGGGTCGATCTCCACGATGTAATTCGTCTTCTCCAGGCCGTCGAAGCCGTACCACCCGTGTTCCACCGTGGTCGTGTTGGGGTTATCCCCGCTGGTGACCGTCGCCACCCGCCGGTCGGCCGCGGAGATCTGACCGTCGTGGTCCACATCCTCCCACAAGTTGACGATAACGCCGTCGATGCCCGATTCCCCCGTGTCGGGCCGCCCATCCCCGTCACTATCCAGCCAGATGTAATCGCCGATGAACCCCATGCGGTCGGTAATCTGGGGCGAGAGCAGGGCCAGCGGTCCCGGGCCGGAACGCTCCCCTGCCCCCCGATGGGAATTCGGCATCCGGGGGGACGAAGAACGGAAGCCGAAATCCTGTTGGGGACACCGCTGTTGTCCGGCCACTTCATCCGAGTGACAGGTGAAAGCCCCCGCGTTGTCGTTCTTGTCCGCGACGAAAACGGCCGTCGTCTTCCACCCCGCCGGAGGATGGACATCCGCGCACATGGGGTCGGCCGGATTCTCGTAGCAGATGGTCTTCTTCACCATGCCCTCGGCCTCTTCCACCGAGTTCACGGGAAAACGTCCAATGGCCATGAAAGGCATGGCGTGACGTTGGCATTCCAGGGCATCGGGATCGCTGTTCGTCCGGTCGCCGGCTACAAAGCGGTTGTCCGCGGCCGTCTCTCCCAGGAAACAGTCCACCAGATCCAGGTAGGGAGGAATGAACTGCTGCTCGGGGTGGAGGAGATGGTTTTTGTAATCGTAATGGCCGTCGCCCATGAGGACCACGTACTGGGGAGCAGGGGGTTGCCAGTGCTCATGGGCGTAGGCGAGGAAACGCCGAATGGCCTCCGGGTCCATGAGCCCCCCGCTGAACTCGTCGTACACGTCCTGCACATCGACCACCATCGTGCGCATGCCGGAGAAGGAGGCCCGATGGTCCGCCAGCGTTTGGGCCTGGCTCCAGAAATCCCGATGGGTGATGACGATCCAGTCGGCCGCGTTGTTGGGGTCACGCAGGGCGGAGGGATTGTCCCGCTCGATGGACGCGGGGGTAAGATAGGCGGAACGCCCCGCGATGAAATAGGGACGGGGAGCGGTCGTCACCGTATCCTGGAAGGTCACCGTCACGTTGCCGCTGCTCCCGGAGGCGCTCGCGTTGAGCAGACGGACGGGGTTGTTCTTGTCGCTCAGATCCAGCAGGAGGAACTCGCTGCTCTCCATGTGAGTGATGGTGGGTTGCCACGTCCCCGCCTGATCGATGGAGAACCAGAGGTGATCGTCCTGAGCCTGGTACACGTCGTAGTACTCGATCTCGAACCAGTTGGTCAGACCGCGTTCTTCGGGCAAACCGGGGATGTCCAGGGGCACATAGTAGGAAATGGTGTTGGTGCCCGAGATGAGCAGGTTCTGGCCGAAGGTGTACTCATCGGTGAGCTCCTCGGTCCCGTCCCAATACCCCTCCCCGACCTGGGTCCCGTTGATGTAGAAGATCACGTGGTGGTCGGGGTTGGCCGAATACGCGGTAAGGCCCCGCAGGCGGGGGCGAAGCAAAGCCGTGAGGGAACCGGTGGCCAAATGAGGAAGGTCGAACGTGTAGGTCTTGACGTTATCCGGGAAGCAGTAGATGCTGCTGCACGCGAAGTAAGATTCCCAGTACCAGTGATCCGCGTTCTCGCTCATGGGCACGGAACGGCGGTAATCCCGATCCTCCTCCAGGTGGAGGACCCGTTTGTACGGGGGAGGCGCGGCAGCCCCTCCGGGGGTGACATCACGGGTGCTCATCCGACGTCCCGGTGCGCCGTCGTAGGTGAGCCAGTACACGTTGGGGTCCTGGTACTTGGTACGGGCCATCTCCGCGTAGAAGTAGACCGCGTCCCCCGGGTCGAAGTGTCCATCCCCCTCCCCGCTCACGTAGATGGCGATTTCCTCCCCCTGCACCCACACCTTGAAAGTGCGCGGGTCGATGGAATCCACGGGGAGACCGGCCGCGCGTAACGCGTCGTACGTCAGCCGGTACACGCCATCGGCCTCTATGCGCATTTTGTAACTAATGCCGGTTGCCGGCTCATTTGTCAGAGCTTGCGGTCGCCCCGCGGACGCGTGGGCCAGAAGAGGAGAGGGGAGCAAGCTCAACACAATGGCCA
>WGAA01000337.1 GCA_015489285.1 Anaerolineae bacterium
GCTCCCGTGGGGCCTGCCGTCCCCGCGGGACCGGCGCCGGGGGCTTGCTGCTGGTAGAGCTGCTGGGTCAGCGCGTGACTGGCCTGTTGCAGCTGCTCGGTCAGCGAGCGGATGCGCTGGATATCTTCCGTGTCCTTCGCGGCCCGCAGCTCGCTGATCAGGTTCTCGATCTGCATGCGGTCGGCCGCGGGCACCTTGTCGCCCAGCTCCTTCAGGGCCTTCTCCACCGCATAGATGACCGAGTCCGCCTGGTTGCGGGCGTCGGCCAGCTCGCGGCGTCGGCGGTCTTCTTCCGCGTGCTGTTCGGCCTCACGGATCATCCGCTGGATATCTTCCTCGGTCAGGTTCGTGCTGGCCTGGATGGTGATCTTCTGCTCCTTGCCCGTGGCCAGATCCTTCGCGGTCACGTTCAGGATGCCGTTGGCGTCGATGTCAAAGGTCACCTCGATCTGCGGGACGCCACGGGGTGCGGGCGGAATGCCCTCCAGCCGGAATTGACCCAGGAGCATGTTGTCCCGAGCCATCGGCCGTTCACCCTGGTACACCCGGATGTCCACCGCGGTCTGGTTGTCCTCGGCCGTGGTGAAGATCTCGCTCTTGCGGGTCGGGATGGTGGTGTTGCGCGGGATGAGAACCGTCATCACGCCACCCAGGGTCTCCACGCCCAGGCTCAGCGGCGTCACGTCCAGCAGGAGGACGTCCTTCACCTCGCCGGTGAGCACGCCGCCCTGGATGGCCGCACCCACGGCCACCACCTCATCCGGGTTCACGCCCTTGTGCGGTTCCTTCCCCGTGAGCTTGCGGACCAGTTCCTGGACCATGGGCATTCGGGTGGAACCGCCGACGAGGACCACCTCGTCGATCTGGTCCTTGGTCAACTTCGCGTCCCGCAGCGCCTGCTCGAAGGGCCCCACACACCGCTGGAGCAAGTCTTCCGTCAGCTGCTCGAACTTGGCCCGGGTAAGCTTCATCTGCAAGTGCTTAGGCCCGGTTGCATCCGCGGTGATGAAGGGCAGGTTGATCTCCGTCTCCGTCACCGTGGAGAGCTCGATCTTCGCCTTTTCCGCGGCCTCCTTCAACCGCTGCAGGGCCTGACGGTCCTGGCTCAGGTCGATTCCGTATTCCTTCTTGAACTCCTCGATCATCCACTGGACGATCCGCTGATCCCAGTCATCACCGCCCAGGTGGGTATCGCCGGCCGTTGCCTTCACCTCGATGACCCCATCCCCGACCTCCAGGATGGAGACGTCGAAGGTACCGCCACCCAGGTCGAAGACCAGAATCGTCTCGTTCGTCTTCTTGTCCAGGCCGTAGGCCAGTGCCGCGGCCGTCGGCTCGTTGATGATGCGCTTCACATCGAAGCCGGCGATCCGGCCCGCGTCCTTCGTCGCCTGGCGCTGGCTGTCGTTGAAGTACGCGGGAACGGTGATGACCGCTTCCTTCACCTCCTCACCCAGGTACGCCTCGGCATCCCGCTTCAACTTCTGCAGGATCATGGCCGAGATCTCCTGGGGAGTGAACTCCTTCCCGACAACGGGAACGTACACGCGCACATCACCGGCCGGTCCTTTGACCACCTTGTAAGGCACGCGCTTTATTTCATCCTGGACCTCCTCCCATCGGCGGCCGATGAACCGTTTGATGGAGTAGATGGTGTTCTCCGGATTGACAATGGCCTGTCGCTTCGCGGGCAGACCGACCAAGCGTTCGCCCGTCTTGGTGAACGCGACAACCGAGGGCGTCGTGCGCCCACCTTCCGCGTTCGGGATAACCGTGGGCTCACTGCCCTCCATGACCGCCATACAGGAGTTGGTCGTACCCAGGTCGATGCCTAAGATCTTTCCCATCGCTCTCGCCTCCTTTTCCTTGCCTCTATCTTCCCCCTATGGGGGCGAATTCCTGCATATAATGCCTGCATGTTTTCTGCTCCCTATTATCCGCAAGGGGCGTTAGATTAGCGCAAGCACTGTGTTAGCTTTTTGTTAGACGCGCGTCCCTCGTATCCTCCACACGCCTTTTGCGTCTTCAATGGTGAAACCACGGTCCGCAAGGGGAGGAGGGAGGAGGTCGTGAAAGAGCCCGGGGAGCGCGCGATGAATCCATACCTGGAAGTTCTCGACCGACGAGCCTTTGACCAGTTCGTCGCCCTGTGGGGGGAGGATGCCGGGGAAATCATACGCGAAATCGTCACTATGTACCTGGACGCCGGCCCCCACACACTGGAGGAGATCCGCCTCGCCCTCGACGCGGAGGATCTCCCGGAGGCTCGCCGTCTGGCCCACTCCTTCAAAGCCAACAGCGCCACCGTAGGGGCCCACCGCCTCGCGCTCCTGTGTCAGCGCCTGGAAGATGCCGCGAAAGAGGGACGCAAAGACGAGGCTTACGCGCTCCTCCAGGACGTGGAACGTGAGTTCGAGCTGGTCCAGAAAGCCCTGCAAAACGTCCTCAGCGTATTCGGCGTGTAAGGCTGCGCCTCCAGTGCCGACGTCCTCACCGGCGCCTGACGCATGACGGGTGACGAATGACGTCACGAGCGACGCCGGGCGCTAAACCGCCCGGCTCATCCTAGCGAAGGCCTGCGGCCTCCGGCTAACGAGTGACGAGTAACGAGTAACTACCTAGCGTGGACACAAGGCTATCGCTACAGAGCCAACTTATCTTCGAATTACGCATTACGCATCACGCATTACGGATCACGTATCACGCATCACGTCATCAAGCCGAGCTACGCCTGCAACGCCGACGTTTTCACCGCCGCCTGACCCCCGACATATCGAGCCCCGGCCTTCGGCAGCCTCGCCTACACCTCCCCCATTCCCTGGTCCCGGTACCACCTCACCGCCTCGGCAAAGGCTTCGGCCAGGGAGGACTGGGGCATCCCCAGGGACTCCACGGCCTTGCGGGGGTTGGCCGTCAGCGCCACCGGCCCCCCACCCGTCACGCCGGAACCCCGGAACGCCCGACGCACCCGTCCCACCCATGCCCGTAGCCTCCCGGGAGGCGGCGGCAGGGGGGAAGGGATGCCCGCGGCCTCGACCACATAAGCGACGAAATCCCGCAACGTCAAATTGCCCTCCAGGTGCCCCAGGATATACCGCTCCCCCACCCGACCCCGGAGCGCGGCCAGGATCATCCCCTCGGCCACATCCCGGGCCGGCACCACATTCATCCCTCCCGGTGGGAAGGAGGGCACCCGACCGGCGAGCACGTCCAGGACGCGGCGGCCCGTGGGGGACGGCCGCCAATCGAACGCGCCCACAGGGGCCGTGGGATTCACCACCACAACGGGCGCGCCCATCCGAGCCCACGTCAGCGCGGCCACCTCCCCCAGGTGTTTACTGCGCACATAGTGACTGGCCGTCGCCCACAAGTTGAACGGCTCTTCCTCGTCGGGAGGGCGGCCGTCCTTCCGCCGTCCGATGACCCCGATCGTGCTCGTGTGCACAATGCGGGACACCCCCTCATCCCAGGCCCACTTCACCAGCGCGCGCACAAGCCCCACATTCACCCGGTACAATGCCCCCACATCCTCCGGGCGCTGACTGTACAGGGCGGCCAGGTGGAACAACACATCCGCATCCCGCAGCGCCGCTCGGACGAACGCCTCATCCTCCAAATGCCCCCGGCGTACCTCCACATCCAGACCGTCCAGCACCCGCACATCCGACGTCGGGCGCACCAGAGCCCGCACATGGACCCCCCGGCGCAACAACGCGCGCACGAGATGCGCGCCCAGGAACCCGTTCGCGCCCGTCACCACAGCCACACTCAACCGTCCCAGAACCGGCTGCGCCTGAGTCCGCACGCGATAACGGCGCACATAACGATACCGGTCGTAAGGGCTCTCCCGGATGACCCCCAGCGTCCCCTGCTTCACCTTCATGGTATCCACCTGCGCCAACGACGCCACCACGGTCCCTTCGGGGGATAGCGATGCGCGGCCAACCGCGCCTCCCATCGCTGCAACACCTCCTCAGGCAGCGGGGTAAAGGGGATGGGATGTACTCCCGGGTACGCGGTGAACCGCTTCACACTCACGTAATGGGGGCGATACTTCCGCAGGAACGCCTCCGTCGCGGCCAGCTCCTCCTCCGTCTCCCCCACCCCCGTCACGATGAACGCGTGGCAGACCAGATTCACCTCACGGCACGTCCGGATCGCCCGGGCCGCGGCCTCCACGTACGCCTCCCCTGCCGCCACGTCGGGCACCCGTTGCCAGCGGGCCAGGAGGGAAGGGCTCACCACCTCCAACCCCAACTTCACCTGAGTGCACCCGGCCCCCTTCATCGCCCGGAGCACCTCCGGCGTCAAATGCTCCGGCCGGTCCTCCACCTCCCAGGGAGGGAAAGGCCGCCCGCGTTCCCGCAGCGCCCGGGTGAACGCAAACACCCACTCGGGATCCGCGGCAAACACGGGGTCCCGGAAAATGTGGCGCTCCTTGCGAAACGTGCGCCACAGCCAGAACAACTCCTCGGCCACCGCCTCCGGGTCCCGTGACCGTCGGGGCCGTCCCCACCCCACCACATACGGGCACCACCGACACATAGCATCGCACCCTCGGCTTCCCCACAAGGTCAAAAACGTGTACCCATCGGTGGGGAGCGCATCCCACGCGGGGCGAGGCAATACAGGGTTAGGGGGAATCCGCACAGCGGCGGGCTGTGCCCGCACCCCCGCCCGCCAGAACCCGGGCGCGTCGTCACCGGATTGGAGTGCGTCCAGCGCCGCGACCACACCCCACTCCGCGTCCCCCACCAACAACGCATCGGCCACCGCGGTCCACTCCTCGTAGGGCAAAAAGTGGGCCCCCGTGCCGAAGAGCACCCGAGGGACATGGGGCAACTCCCGGCCCAGCGCGTGGAGAAAACGATAATCCGCATCCCACGTCTTCGGCGTCACCTGAACCAGGAAGACATCCGGCGCGTGGGCCCGCAACAGGGCCAGCGTCGCGGGCAACGTCAGATCCTGCCCCACCGCGTCCACCGCACCGACAACGTACCCTGCCGCGCGCAGCGCGGCCACCCCATAGGCAATCGTCTGGGGGGGATAGAAAAAGGCCCGGGGGGTCGGCATCGTCAACCCCATGCCGCCCGTCGCCTCCCGATTCGCCGTCGTCCCGGGCAACGACGGCGGGTTGATGAACAAAACCGTCCGGATCATGGCACCCTTCCGTACAATCGTGCAAGGCCCTTCCTCACCTCCAGGCGATACCCCTGTTCCACCTCCTGCACCAGGGAGGGTGGGGGATAGCCGAAGAGGAGGAGATGGGAATAGGCCCGACGGACATCCTCCCGAATGTGGGGGCGGGCCTCCGGGGGAACGGGGGGTGGCCACGCGCGCAGCGCGTAGATCCCATACGGCCCCACACGTCCCACCCGAACATACCCGTGACGCCCCAACTTGGGCAACGTCACCCGACGCATCAGGGGATCGTTCTCGCGCACCCACAAGACGGCCCGGTTATGCGCGTGCTCCGCGAAAAACCCGTCCTCATAGTGAAGCGGGTAGGGGCGGGCCACCTGCGGGCGGTACTGGACCGGGTGATACGTTTCCGCGAAGACCATGGGGATGAACACATCCCGCTCCATCATGGCATAAGCCCAAAAGTGTCGGGCCGGACTGATGCGCCCCTGATGGTGGTACGTGAAGGGGAACGCGGTCGCGCCCGAAGGCAACGCGCCCAACACCTGATGATAATCCGCCAGATACCCGTTGGCAATCCGGTAATCGTTGGTCAGGTTCAGGAGGAACAACAACGTCACCCCCCACACCACGACCCGCGTCCCCACACGCCGGGAGCGTCGGACGTGGGGGAGGGCCAGAGCCCCTAAAAGGAGGGCAAAGAGCCAAAAGCGTTCGTAGATGAAGAAAGGCACCCAAAACCCCATGGGCAGGACGAAGTAGGCCGCCAGGGCCACCAGCGCGGGAAGGTGATACCCCCGCGGTCGGGAGAGCGTCCGGACCCAGCCCGCCAGGTAGAGCAGGGCAAGGGGCAGGAGGATGATCTGCTCCCGGAAGGGGGAGAAGTTGAGCAGGCCGTAGCGCAGCTCCGCCACCTTCTTGCTCAAGGGCACCCACACGATGAAGGGGGGCGAGAGGAAGGCGCCCGCCTCCCCCCGCGCGTTGGGGCTCAGCCGCCCCGTGAGGACGACGATTCCCCCCAGCAGGAGGAAGGGGAGGAGCATCGCCCCCCCACGGCGCAGCCCCCGACGCCATGCCCTCTCGCGCACCCATCCCACGCCCTCCCCCAGGAGGAATCCCGCGACCCCCGTGAGGACGAGGGCTAATCCCAGCGCGTGGGCCAGGTACGTCAGATAGGCCAGGAGGGTGACCCCCACGTGGTCGCGCCACCCCGGCCGTCCCTCCCGTCCCCACAGTCCTCTCCGGACGCCCAGGGCCAGGGTGAGCAACCCGAGCCCGACGCTCAGGCTGAAGTTGAGGAATCCCTGGTGGAAGAACCAGGTGTAGGCGAGGACGATGCCCAGGGGCAGCCACTGCCGCGCGTACGCACGACCGCGCATCCCGGCCATGAGCGCGAACATCCCCCCCAGCGTCAGCCACACGATGAGGGTGGCGAGGACCCGCAGCGTGGTTTCCGGGCTCAGCCCCAGGCGCAGGAGCGCTATCATCACATAATGCCCCAGGATGTTGCTGCGCGGGGTCAGGTCCACGGTGAAGTACCGGGGGAAGGAGAAACGGGGGTCCCGGTAATGGACGATGATGAACGCGGCGAGCAGGTGATTGGGCGCGTCGGTAAAGGGGATATAGGGAAATAGCCAGAGGGGGAAGGCGGCGACCAGGGCCACGAGGACGCGCCATCCCCGAATCGCCCTTCTCATGGCAACTCCCTCCGTCGCATCTGTTCCACGATGTACTCGGCCGTGCGCGTGGCGAGGGCCATGATGGTCAGGGAGGGGTTGACGGCCGCTCCGGTGACGAAGACGCTGGAATCCGCGATGAAGAGGTTGGGCACATCGTGGGTCTGCCCCCAGGGGTTGACGACGGAGGTGGCCGGGTCCGTGCCCATGCGACAGGTCCCCATGTAGTGACTGCTCCCGCCCGGCGCGTAGCGGGGGGGCTGGAGGAAGGTCGCTCCGGCCGCGTCCGCGAGTTCTTCCATGCGCCGGATGATGGCCCGGATCATGGCCCGGTCGTTCTCCCGGGGCTCGTTGGTGATGCGCGGCGCGGGCAGGCCGTAAATGTCCTTCACCTTCGGGTCCAGCTCCACCCGGTTGCGCGGGTCAGGGAGCTGTTCGCCGACAGACCCCAGTCCGGCCGTGCGGCCGAAGATCTCCCTCATGCGCTCCTTGTGGGCCCGTCCCCAGCCGGGAATGCGTCGGGCCACCGAAGCGGGCCACTGCCAGCCGTTGTTGATTTCGATGGCGAACCCCCGGGCAAAGGGATTGTGGGGGTCCGTCTCGTAGAAGTCGTGGATGATGCCCCCCGCGGGGATGCCCTTCCACGCGTCGACCCGCTCGGGGAGGATAAGGGTGGCGAACACGGCAAGGTGTTCCATGAAGTAACGGCCGACGAGGCCGGAGGAGTTGGCCAGGCCGTCGGGGAAGAGGGAGGAGGTGGACATGAGGAGGAGGCGCGGGGTTTCCACCGCGTTCCCTGCGACGACGATGACCCGCGCGAGCTGTTCCTGTTCCCGGCCGTTTTCGTCGATGTAGCGGACGCTGCGGGCCCGCCCCCGTTTGTCCACGGTGATCTCGAAGGCCATGCTGTTGGGGCGGATCTCCACGTTGCCGGTGCGTTCGGCCAGGGGGATGTAGGTGACGTCCACACTCCCCTTGGCGCGGATGAGGCACCCCAGGCGGCAGGCGCCACAACCGATGGAGTTGGGACGCCCGTTCCAGGGGACGCTGGGGATGGCGACGGGAGGGGGCGCCAGGTGCCACCCCAGCGCGTCGG
>WGAA01000338.1 GCA_015489285.1 Anaerolineae bacterium
TAGGGGAGGACCTGATATTTTTCGCGTAGAGCCAGATACTGGACGTGCTGGGGGATGCGCAGGCCGAACATGGCGCTGGTGTACGCCAGCCAGGAGCCCCCACCCCAGGTGGGGGATTCGCTCAGGGAGCTGACCATGTGCCATCCCCGGGCTTCTAAGCGGGCTTGGCACGTGTGCATCAAGGAGCGGTAGCGCTCGCGATAGAAGGGGTCCGAATAGAGGATGCTTCCGTACGATTCCACGAAAATCAGGTAAACGTTGGGATGGCCCTTCAAGGTGTAATGAGTGTAATCGTGGAGGGTGTAGGGATTGAGGCGGGTGAGGTCCTGCACCGCTTCGCGGGACCGCAGGGACGCCTGCACGTTGGCCGCCACGTCCGCGGTGAAACTGTGTACGGCCCATCGGGGGTCGGCCAGCCAGGAGCGGTACAGGATCCCCTGGCCCAGCACGAGGACACTGAGGGCAACGAGAAGGCCGCGGCTGGTCCGACCGAGGGCGTCAGCCGGGACCGCAACCAGGATGACGTACAGGGCGCCCCCCACGAGGAGGAGAAGGCCAACAAAGGCCCCTCCCAGGAGCACGTAGTAGGAAAGGGGCGGGTGGAAGGCCTCCAGAACGAAGCGCAAGCCCCCGATGATGAAGGGCACGTCATTGTACAGGTTTGGTTGATTGTGGTACAGCTCCCACATGACCGCGGCGTACCCCTGATACACCAGCATGAGCCCGAAAAGGAGAGGAAGGAGCACGCGGAACACGCGCTTCACACCCGAGCCCCATCGCGGTGACCAGAGGACCCACACGGTGATGAGGAGCACCCATTCCCCGTACACCCGCAAGAGGTCCATGTGGTCCCGCCACTGGAGGAGGTCCCCCACGCTGCGAATGTCTCGGCCGGGTAGGGGGAGCATCTGGGTCCGTTGTGGGGTCAGAAGGGGATAGGGCAGGAAGAGGAGGCCGTTCCCCACCAGAAACGCGAGCCAAAACCACAGCGCGGGGTGCGCGGCCGGGCGGACGTGGGCCCGGATCCTCTTCCCCAAGGCCCGAAGGTGTAAGTGCAACGGGATGGGCGAAGTTAGCGATTGCAAGTTCATAGCAGTCCTTCTCCGGTCCGAACAAAGGTTTCTAGCCAGGTCGAGGCCTGAGACATGCTTTCCTCCCACGTAGGATGGCGGCGGTACCGTTCGAGCGCGGCAATTCCCATCTCTGCCAGGACGTGCCGCCGGCGATGGAGGTAGTGCAGGTACTCCGCCAAAGGGCAGGGATCGTCCGGCGAGACGAGGAAGCCGTTTTCCCCCGGGGAGATGATCTCGGCCGCCGCTCCCCTGTGGCCCGCAATAGCAGGAAGGCCGTAGGCCATGCCCTCCAGGTAGGCGATGCCGAACCCCTCGTATTGGGAGGGGATGACGAGGACGTGAGAGCGCTCGAGGAGGGACCGTAGGGCGGCCGGCGGCAGGTACCCGTGGAAGTGGACGTCCTCCACCAGGTCGTGGCGGTGCAGGAGGTGGCGAATGCGTTCCGTGTACCGGGGGTGCACGTCCGTCCGTCCGACGACGTCCACGGTGGCCGTCTTCGCCGGCATGTGACGCAGGGCGAGGATAAGGGTGTCGAGGCGTTTGCGAGGGATGACGTTGCCGATGAAGAGCACCCGCAAAGGACCGGAAGCGTGGGCACGGGTTCGGATGGCCTCGGGGGAGATGGGTGGATTCGGTGGGGTGGGCATATCCTCCCAAAGGTGATCGGCCCCGGGGTAGGCCACTTGCCCCGGAGGCGAGTAGCCCAGAACCCGGTGTACACGCTGTCGCGTGGTCCGGCTGTTGAAGATGAACCCGTGGACGGTGCGCAGGTACGCCCTCTCCACATATCGGTAGAGGAGGCGCAGGCCCCGAGGGGCATCCTCGTCCAGGCGCAGATGGTGCACGATGGAGGCGACGGGCACACGGCGGCGGAGCGCGCGGTTGACAAGGAAGAGGGAGGGGTGATTGAGTTCGTCCTGGAGCCAAAGTTGCACCGGGGCTTGCACGAGGGACTTATAGAGGGATGGGGTGATGTTGTGCGTCATGTGCCGGGCATACGATGTCCGGGGAAGCGCGTACACCCGCACCTGATGCCCCCGTTCCCGTAAGGCGCGCACCAGGTGGCGGTCATACATGTAACCGCCGGAGACGATGTCCAGGCTCCCGTACACAATCAACCCGATCTCCATGTTCTATTCGGCTACGCAGATGAGAGATCGTCCGTGTACTCCACCCACGCGATGTCACTCTCCCAGAGGCGCACGGTGATGCTCGTAATGTTCGGGATGCGCCCGGGCCGGGTGAACGCCTGCCAGATGATTCGGGCAAAGTGCTCGATGCTGGGGTTGAGGCCGGCGAATTCCGGCAGGTCGTTCAACAGGGCATCCCGATAACGCTCGATAATGGCTTCCAACCGGTGCTCCACCTCCACGATGTCCACCAGGTACCCGTGCCGGTTCAACGTGGCCCCGGTGAGCCGCACCTCCACCCGATACCGGTGGGCGTGTTCTCGATTTTCCTCACCCCAATCCCCTCCGATCAGGTAATGGCGGGCGGTGAATTCCCGTTGTACTCCCAAGGTATACATAGGCGCTGCTCCTTCCGGTCAGGTTGTCCACTCCAGGATGACCTGGAGGGCATGTTCCGGGTGTTCGTCGATAAGGCGGTAGGCTTCCTGGGCCTGGTGGGCCGGGAAGCGGTGGGTGATGAGACGGGACGGGTGCAGTTCGGCAATGCGGTGCCAGGCGACCGCGAGCCTTCGGGGTTTGTCCCAACGGGCCGTGTGTTCCGCCGCGATGGTACTCACTTGGCTGCTGACAATGTGAATGCGCGAGCGGTGGAAATGCCCGCCCAGATCGATAGCCCCCCGTTTGTTCCCGTACCAGGAGCCGACAATGATGCGCCCGCCGAAGCCGGTCACCGCGATGGCCGTGTTCAAGGCCTCGGGGGTGCCGCTGAGCTCGTAGACGAGGTCGGCCCCGGCAGGGCCGGGGTGTTGATTCAACGCCTCCAACACCCGTTGGTCCACCTGGGGCGTGTCTGCCCGAAGGGTGTGATGGGCACCCAGCTCCCGGGCGACCCGGAGCCGGCTCTCGTATTTGTCCACGGTGACGAGGCGTCCCAGGGGCATGGCACTCAGGAGGGCCGTCGTGAGAAGCCCCACCACACCCTGCCCCAGGACGACGACCCGCTCGCCGATCATCGGGCGTCCGTCCATGAGAAAGTTGACGGCCGTCTCCATGTTGGGCAGGAAAAGGGCATCGTCCGGAGGGATGTCCTCCGGTAGGGGGAACAGCTGGTCGATGGTGGTGACGAAGTGACTTTGGTGGGGTTGAAAGGCGAAGACCCAACGCCCTAACCAGGCCGAACTCACGCCCGGTCCCAGCGTGTCTACCCATCCCACACAGGCATATCCGTACTTGAGAGGATAAGTGAGTTTCCCCCGGAGCGCAGGGAGGGTCATATCCGTTTCCATTCCCCGGGGCATGAGTCCCCGGTAAATGAGCATCTCTGTGCCGGCGCTGATGCCGCTCAGAGCGACGGTGACGCGCACCTCGCCCTCTCCGGGGGACGGGAGGGGGCCTTCTCGTAATTCCACCCGATACGGCTCGGTGAAGTACAGGGCTCGGTAGGTCATCCCGGCCATGCCATCTTCCCCCAGATGACGAGATCTCTCCCCACGGGTTCCCCCTGCCAGTCCTGTACGTAGGGGAAGGCGTCCGCGTGGTGGGGGGGCGTCGTAAAGGAGGTCGTCGGCTCCGAGAGCGCGTGGATGCCGCCGATGAAGTGAGGGGTCAGGGTGATGGCGGCCCAATCCACGAGACGGGCCCGAAGAAACGCGGTCAGGACGCGCATGCCCCCCTCCACCATGAGGCTGCACAGGTTCATGGCGGCCAACGCGTCGAGAAGCGCGTGCAGGTCCACCCGTTCCCCTTTCAGGGGGAGGGGAAGGACGGTGGCTCCCCGTTCCTCCAGAGCACGGACGCGAGTTTGTGGGGGATGGGGACCCGTTGCGATGATGACGCCCCGGGGATGCTCGAGAAGCCGCGCGCTGTCAGGAAAGCGGAGATGGGTGTCCAGGACGACGGGGCGGGGATGAGGCCCACCTACACGCCGCGCGGTGAGTTTGGGGTCATCGGCGAGGACGGTCCCGATGCCCACCAGGATGGCATCGTGCAGGGAGCGCAAGGCGTGGGTGAAGTACTTGCTCTCGGGACAGCTCAAGGTCAACGGAGCATCGGAGCGGACGGCGATGCTCCCGTCCAGGCTTTGCGCGTAGCTCAAGGTGACGGTGGGACGGGCGCAGGGAGGTTGGGGACGTTGGGCCTTGAAGAACTCAATAACGTTCATACGGACGTTGTCCTCCGTTCAGGTGGAAAGGCGCCAGGTTAATCAGGTGGTGCATGCGCCGGACCTTGGTTTCGATGTACCGTTTGTTCTCCGGGTGGATGGGGGCCACCAACGGGATACGCCGAACGACGGGCATTCCCGCGGCTTCCAGAGCTTCGATCTTGGCCGGGTTGTTCGTCAACAGGCGCACCGAGCGCACGCCCAAGTCCTTCAAGATGGCGACCCCTATGTCGTAATCCCGCTCGTCGGCCTGGTGGCCCAGGGCCAGGTTGGCCTCTACCGTGTCATACCCCTGATCCTGGAGGTTGTAGGCCCGGAGCTTGTCCAGCAGGCCGATGCCCCGCCCTTCCTGTCGCAGGTACACAAGGACCCCTTGTCCCTCCTGGGCGATTCGCTCCATAGCCAGGTGGAGCTGCTCACCACAATCGCAGCGTAGGGAGCCGAGGACGTCGCCGGTAAAACATTCCGAATGGATTCGGACCAGGATGTTTTCACCGGCCACATCTCCCAACACCAGGGCCAGGTGTTCCTTGTCGTCCCGGTTGTTCCCGTAAAGGCAGAGCTGGAAGGTCCCTTCCCGGGTGGGAATGCGAGCACATACTTCTCGTCTGACGATAAGTTGTTTGTCCATGCGTGTACTCCTCGACGGTAGTTTAGGGAGAAGGCACGGGCCTACGCCGGCTGTTCTTCACAAGGTGACCGGCGATGGCCATACCGATGAGACCAACGAGTATATCCCGCGCCCGGATCAGCATACTTACACTCAGTCCCGTTGCGGGATCATACCCAAATGCGCTCAGCATGAACACCTGTCCCGTCTCCAGGGCGCCCAGGCCTCCGGGGGTGGGAAAGAGGAAAGCAAGGCGCGCCGCCGTCATCACGGCCACCACACGCCATACCGTAAGGTGAACCCCCAGCGCCCGCAGCATAAGGGTGTACTCCCCGATGAGGAGCGCCCACGTGCCCACCGTTATCCCCAGGGCGACGAGCATAGCCCGGGGGTGTTCGCCCCACAGTCGGACGCCCAGGGTTTCCTGCCACATCACCTTCTGGGCCAATGCCTGTAGCATGTTCTTGCCGGAGGAACGCCATCTCCCGACGAGGGCACTGAGGGGACGTCGACCCCGGGCCAGGGCTACGAGATACCCCGGCGGGAGGAGGCTCACCCCTCCGATGCCCAGAAGGAGGGAGGTGGAAGCCGGCGCGGGCAGGAGGTCCAACCCGAGGAGCACGCCTGTGCCCAGAAGCAGGAATGCCAGGTTGACGACCCATTCCAGGAGCCGGTCCATCAGCACGCTGTTGAGGGCGACCTCCCAGGGAATGGGGTGACGCCGTGCCAGCAGGTACGTGTGTAAAGGTTCTCCCCCGAATTGCGGGCCGGGTGTGAAGTAGTTCACGCTGAACGCTGCCACCCGATACGCCACTTGATCGCGATAGGGAATACGGTATCCCAAAGCCCTCAGGATCACCCATCCTCGACCGCCAAAGCACCACAAAATCACCCCGTTGAGGAGGACGAGCAAGGCCAGGGTACCGATGTCCATGTGTCGAAAGGCCGTCCACAGGTCCCTTAGAGGGACCCGTCGCAGGATGCCCACCAGGAGGATGGCGGCAAGCGCCCAGCCTAAAATACGGGTCCACGTGAGTTGGCGTCGCAACGGTATGGCCGTCATCGAGCCCCCAGTCGCTTGAGAAACAGGGTGTCGTCGGGTGTCCACAGGCTATAGCGTCCCCCGCCCCCCAGAAACACGGTCGTTCCCCCGATCAGCAAGAGGAGGTGCCATACATGTTCGGGCATGAAGGTGACGTGTACGGCCACAATCGCCAGGAGGAGAGCCGCGTTGAGACGAACGAGCACGCCCCCTACGAGGAGAAAGGCGAGGAGGAGGTGTCCGAAGACGCTGAGCGGCGTCATGTGGGCGCTGAGCACGGGGGCAACGCGCCACGTGTACACGAGAAGGAGTAGCCCCGTCCCCCAGCGCACCAAGGAAAGGATGCCCTGAGGCCACAGGTCCGAGTTCAACCGGCGGGCCAGGGTGTTCCCCGTCCACCCGGCAACGGCCAAGAAGTCCCGAACGAACCCCAAAAGGAAGGGCACGGAGAGGAACGTCCCCACGAGCCGTACCCCGGGGTGGGCGCCCTGGGGGTAAAGGGCCACCGCGAGGAAGACCATCTGGGAACCGGCGAGGAGGCGCCGGGTGGGGCTGGGAGGTAGAGGGTGGAGGGGACGGTGGGCCCGCCGTAGAAGGGCTTCTCCCAGGAGGAAGAGGTATCGGGCCAGCCCGACAAGGGCATACCACCAGGGCATGTGCCCGATGCGGACGACGAGCAGCGCGGCGACAAGGACCCCTATGCTGTCCAGGTGCATGTCCAGGTGTTGTCCCAGAAGGGAGGGGCGACGGGTCAGCCGGGCAACGATGCCGTCGAGGAAGTCGAGCAGGATCGCTGCGGTGAAGAGGAACCCCGGTACCCACCGGAAGGGCTTCGGCGGCAGCCCGCTCACCAGGAACCCGGCCAGGAAGGCAATGAGCACCCCGCGGAAGAGGGTGAGCACGTTGGCAGCCCCCAAAGTGGGGTATAAGGCCGCACGTGGGTTAGGGCGGTTGAGGTGCTCATGGGCGATAACTTCGTGGACGATCTGGATGACGAGCGCCGCGGTCAACAACAGTCTTCCCCACACGTGGAAAATGGAACGCGCGGGGAGGAGGTAAAATTCCACCCCCAAGCCGATAAGCGCCAGGAGGAGAAGGCCGATAATCGAACGCCGATACACCATGATATGTCCTCGTGTCGGGTGAAAATCCATTAGGGGTACGGTTGGGAAAGGACACGCGGATCAGCCGGGAAGCCGGCCTGACGGCATCCCCGCCCATGACGGAATTCAGCGGGATGCCGGGCCTGTGATATAATGGGCCCGAGCTTGGGCGCGGCGTATTTATCACGATCTCCGCTGTAGGAGGCTTTTATGGTCATCGATTGGATTCGCTATCCTGGGCAAGGGCGCGATTATCGGGGCTACGTGGTGCGCCCCCGGGTTGCCCTCACTGCTCCAGCCGTTCTTCTCCTCCCCGACCGTTGGGGGCTTTCGCCCCAGGCGAAACGACGGGCAGACGCCCTGGCCCATCAAGGGTACGTCGTCATGGTGCCCGACATTTACGACGGTCATGTGCCTCAGGATGAGGAGGATGCCCGTCACCGAATGCAATTGTTGACCCACCGCGATGGCCTCGACCGCGTCATCACCGCAGTGCATTGGCTGCGCAATCAGGCGTACACAAAAGCCCATCGCACGGCCGTCATCGGTTTTGGTGAACTGGGCGCGTTTGCCCTTCACGCGGGAACGGAGACCGTCTTCCCCCCTGTCGCCATCGTCCTGTTCGCCACGCCTGTGGCCCGGGCTCTGGACCTGGTCCCCCAACTCCGGTCGGCCGTCCAGGCGCATTTCAGCAAAGGGGATCCTCACGTGCCCCTTCAGGATGTGCAGAAGTTCCAGGAGGCCCTTCACCGTCACGGCGTTTCCGGTGAAGTCCACCTTTACGACGCCCCTGTGCAGGACCTCCTTTCCTCCGATGCCTCTGAGGCGAGTCCGGAGATGGCATTGGCCTGGGAACGGACCTTGACGTTCTTGCAATCCCACTTTAGCGGGTAAAAGGACAAAACGTGGAGGAGGGTATGATACCGGCGGACACCATTGTGCGAACGACGTGTCCTTATTGCGGCGTTGGATGCCAACTGGATTTGCACGTACACCAGGGGGTCATTTTCCGCGTGGCAGCGCCTTTCGATGCCCCGCCCAATTACGGGCGCCTGTGCGTGAAAGGGCGGTTTGGTTTGGACTTCGTCCACCACCCTTCACGCCTCACCGTGCCCTTGATCCGCAAGGAATTCGGTAAGGTGCCCCGGCGTCCCGTGGGGTTGGACGGGTTCCGGGAAGCCACGTGGGATGAGGCCCTGGATCTGGCCGCGGAAAAACTGGCGGCCATCGTGCGGGAACACGGCGGGGACGCGCTGGGCACCTTTTGTTCCGCCAAGGCGACGAACGAGGACAATTACCTTTTCCAGAAGTTCGTACGCGCGGTTCTGGGCACGAACAACGTCGACCACTGTGCTCGCCTGTGTCATGCCTCCTCCGTTGCCGGGCTCTCCCGGACAATCGGCTCGGCCGCGATGTCCAACTCCATTGCGGAGATCCCCCACCTGGATGTGTTCATCGTCACCGGCTCGAATACGACGGAGACGCATCCCGTCATCAGCACGTTTATGCGCCAGGCGATTGTCCACAACGGCGCACGGCTCATCGTCGTCGACCCGCGGGCCACGGAGATGACCCAGTTCGCCACTCTGTGGCTGCGACAGAAGCCGGGCACGGATGTGGCCGTCTTCTCCGCCATGGCTCACGTCATCGTGAAGGAGGGGCTGTACAACGAAGCCTTCATTCGCGAGCGGACGGCGGACTTCGAGGCCTATGCCGCTTCTCTGGACCCCTTCACCCCGGAGTGGGCCGAGGAGGTCTCGGGCGTTCCCGCGGACGACATTCGGACCGCCGCGCGCATGTACGCGTCGGCCAAGGCCGGAGCCATTTACTGGGGGATGGGGATCACCCAACACAGCCACGGGACGGACAACGTCATCGCCCTCTCCAATCTGGCCCTTCTTACCGGGCACATCGGTCGTCCTCACACGGGCTTGAACCCCCTGCGCGGGCAGAACAATGTCCAGGGGTGTTCCGACTCGGGGGGGCTTCCCAACGTCTTCCCGGGATATCAGCGGGTGGACGATCCGGCCATTCGGGCGAAGTTCGAACGGGCCTGGGGCGTTCGTCTCAACCCGGAGGTCGGTTTGACCACGATGGAGATGGTGGAGGCCGCAGAGCGGGGAGAGATTCGCGGGTATTACATCATGGGGGAGAACCCGATGATGAGCGAGCCCAACCTGCGGCACGCCCGCCACGTCATGGAGCAGATGGAGTTCGTTCTCGTACAGGATATTTTCCTCAACGAGACGGGAGCGTACGCGGACATCATCCTTCCCGCGACCAGTTTTGCGGAGAAGGACGGCACCTTTACCAACACGGACCGACGTGTCCAGCGCATTCGTAAAGCTGTCCCACCCCCGGGACAGGCCCGCGCGGATTGGGACATCATCCAGGAGCTGGCCAGGCGGGTAGAGGAGAAGTTGGGGCGGGCCACCAGCGCGGGGTTCGATTTTCAGCACCCTGCCGAGATCTGGGCGGAGATGGCCGCGTTGACGCCCGCATTTCAGGGCATATCCTACGAGCGTTTGGAGCGGGAGGGCGGCGTTCATTGGCCCTGTCCCTCCCCGGACCATCCCGGGACGCCTTACCTTTTCGCCGACGGTTTCCCCAAGGGGCGAGGACGCTTCATCTCCCTACAATTTTTGCCCCCGGCCGAATGGCCTGACGAGAACTACCCCTTCATCCTCTCCACGGGGCGGGTCCTTTACCACTGGCACGGAGGGACCTTATCCCGGCGCTCACGGTTGGAGGACATTTACCCGGAACCCACCGTGGAGATTCATCCGGACGACGCGGAGCGCCTGGGCATTCGCAGTGGGGACTATGTCCGCGTGCGTTCTCGGCGAGGGGAAATCAAGGTGCGGGTACACGTCAGCACCCGTTCCCCGCGAGGCACCGTCTTCATCCCCTTCCACTTTGCCGAAGCAGCTGCCAATGAGTTGACCAACGATGTTCTCGACCCCCACGCCAAAATTCCCGAGTACAAGGTGTGTGCTGTCGCTGTGGAAAAGTGGGAGTAAATAGTGGGCACCCGTTCTGCGCGTAAACGACGGCGACTTTTGAAAAACATGGTACGGGATGAGGTATCCGCCGGAGGCGTCGTTGTCCGGCCTCGCGAGGACGGATGGGACGTCCTCCTCATCGCGACGCATGAGGGGGAGCGGTGGAGCCTGCCCAAAGGACACGTGGAGAGCGGTGAAACCGCGGAAGAGGCGGCAGTCCGTGAGGTGCGTGAGGAGACGGGTGTCGAAGCGGAAGTTGTCGCCCCTTTGGATACCATAGAGTACTGGTTCCGCTGGAAGTCCACGGAAGGCTCTTTGCTTATCCACAAGCGCGTGCACTTCTTCCTCATGCGCTATCTCTCCGGGGATCCCCGACAGCACGGGTGGGAGGTGGACGACGCCCGCTGGTTCGACATGGATGAGGCCATCGAGAAGGTGACGTACAAGGACGAGCGGGAGCTCCTGCAGAAAGCCAAGCAGGTTTTGGAGAAATACTCAGGGTCTCTCACCCGTGGCTAGCCGGTAGCCGTGCCCGCGAACGGTTATGATGTACACGCGGTCGGGATCGTATTCTGCCAGGCGTTCCCGCAGACGGCGGACAAGGGCGTCGATGGCCTGTTCGGTGACGCCGTCGGCCGCCGCGTCGGCCCAGACGTGACGGACGATTTCCTCCCGCGAGACGACTCGTCCCCGCCCGCGCCAGAGGAGGGAGAGCAATTTGTACTGGGACGGGGATAAGGGCGGGGTGATCTCCCGGCCGTTCACGAAGACACGACGGGTTTCCTCCTCCACCCATATGCCCACCCCGGGCGCTTCTGCTTCCACCTCCAGAGGCGCGGTAGCCCCGCTCCCCACAAAGGCCAGTTTGAACCGCAGCGCGATCTGGATTTCATCGCCGTCTTCCAGAGGCCGGACGCCCGTCAAGGGGTGTCCGTTGACCCAGGTTCCGTTTTTGGAACCCAGGTCTTCGATGAAGTACGTATCCCCTTGACGGAAGATGCGCGCGTGACGCCGGGACACCTGGCGGTCGGGCAGGATGATATCGCAATCCGGCAGGCGTCCGATGATAACCTGGGGCTTGTCCAGGCGCCAGCGTTGGCTTCCCTGACCGCCCCGTTGTAAAATGAGCATGGCAACTTCATCATTCGCTGTGGACATGGCAGGCAATGGCAGCTTATAAGACCCGATTGATCGTGGCCGAACCCCTACAACCGGATACTATTTTACGCGAGCGGTACCGAATTGTCGAGCTCATCGGGCAAGGCGGTATGGGCGCGGTGTACAAGGCCGAGGACCTGCGCCTGGAAGGGCGATGGTGTGCCATCAAAGAGGTCCTACCCGAAATGTACGGGGCTCCCGAGATCACGGAGGAGATCCACGAGCAGTTCTACCGGGAGGCGAGTGTTCTCGCCCGGCTGGATCACCCCAACCTCCCTAAGGTGTCCGATTTTTTCGCCGAAGGGGGGCGGGAATACCTGGTTATGGACTATATCCCCGGTGCCGACCTGGAAAGCCTTATCCTGGAGAAACGTCGGGCAGGGGAGTTCCTCGATGAGCGGACGGTACTCCTCTGGGCCGATCAGATATGCGATGCTCTGGAATACCTGCACAGCCAGGATCCCCCCGTCTTGCACCGGGATATCAAACCGGCGAACATTAAGGTCACCCCGGAAGGGCGCATCAAGTTGGTGGATTTCGGCCTGGTCAAGGTGCTCACCCCGGATGACAGCCGGACGATTACCGTCGTCCAGGGGCGCGGGACGGCCGCGTACACTCCCCTGGAGCAGTACGGAGGGGAGACGGACCGCACGGATCCCCGGAGCGATATCTACGCGCTGGGCGCGACGTTGTATCACCTGCTCACGGGGGTTCCCCCGGCCGATGCCAAGGAACGCTTCCTGCATCCGGGAAGCTTACGGCCCCTGAGGGAAATAAATCCCCGTGTTTCCGCCCGCACGGAGCAAGCCATTGCCTGGGCGATGGCCATGCACCCGGCCGACCGTCCTCCGTCGGTCCAGGCCTTCCGGCGTGCCCTCCTCGGCACCGATTCCTTGCAGCAGGACTACCCCATGTTCACCCTGACACGGACCACGTGGCAGGATGCCCTCTACGCCAACCGCTGGACCCTCACCTTGATCCTGGCGCTCCTTATCATCGCCATCTTGATGACCATCTTCTCCCCCTCCTTCTCCGTTCGTTTAGTCCAGTGACCCCTTGTTTTCCTCGGGGGTGAGCCGGAAGAGGCGTATGATGCCCCAGCCGACCAGGGGAACCAGGGCCGCCAGGGTGGCCAGGATCCCGCCCGCGGTGGGCCCTAAGCGCGTTCGCCACGCCTTTCCGCCGGGGAGCCACCCCAGGCCGAAGAGGATGTACACGCTCAGCCCCAATAGCCACTCCCAGGAGAACCAGCGGACGACGTCTTCCGGATGCTCCCCTCCCTGGATCCAGATCCACACGCTGGCCAGGCTGATGACAATGAGCCCGAAGAGGGCCATGAGGAGGGCATCCCCTCCGATCC